>DASVNS010000108.1:0-3683 GCA_036383735.1 Phenylobacterium sp.
CGCCCTGGCGGCGCGATGCGCATGCAGCGACGCTGGCGCGTCCAGGGCGGCCGCCACGTCGCCCGCCACGGCGTCGAGCTCGACCCAGATCTTCTCCAGGCGCTCGTATGCCGCGGCGTGCGCCGGCGAAGCGGCCAGCCACTGCTCGAACTCCAGCCAATCGTCACCGGTCGCCGCCTCGTCCTGCAGGCGCGCGAACCAACCGGCGGCCGCGTCGGCTGCCGTCATCGGTCCTTGCTCGTCGCGCTCGCCGCTCAT
The DNA here is from genome assembly GCA_036383735.1 of Phenylobacterium sp. Lineage (GTDB taxonomy): Bacteria > Pseudomonadota > Alphaproteobacteria > Caulobacterales > Caulobacteraceae > Phenylobacterium. The sequence continues at coordinate 259 of DASVNS010000108.1, forward strand.
CGGCCCTCAATCCTCGGCGCGTCGCCACGCCAGCCCTCGCCCACATGACGCCGCGGCGCCCAGATCGCCTCCAAGCCTATCATCGGAGCCGCTCCGCGAGCCGCCTGAGCGCGGTCATGCAGTGCTTTTCCACGGCGCTGCGAGAGATCCCCAGCGCCTGGGCCACCTCGGAATGGCTCAGCCCGTCGAACTTGTGCATTCGGAACACCCGCTGGGTCTGGTCCGGCAGATCCTTCAGGACGGCCACCACCGCTTCCAGCCGCTGGCGCGCCGCGACCGCGGCGTCGGCGGGCGGATCCTCCGAGACCTCCTCCGCGCCGACGAGCGTGTGGTGGCTGTCGCGCCACTCGTGGTCGCGCGCGGCGCGGCGCCGCTCGCCCCGCAGCCGGTCCAACATCAGGTTGGAGCCCAGCCGGTAGAGGTAGCCGGCGGCGTTGCGCACGTCCGCGCCGGGCTCCTTGGCGACGATCCGCAGGTAGATGTCCTGTACCAGATCCTCTCCCGCCGCCGCCGACTTCAGGCGCAGGGTGAAGAATCTCACGAGGTCCTCTCGCCGCTCGAGATAGGCGGCCAGCAGCGCGGCTCGGGCGTCTGTCATCGACGACGGTTCAATTAGAAGCTGCGGCGCAAGGCAAGGCCGAAGGTGCGCGGCGGCAGCGGCGTGGCCTGGCGAGCCCGCGCGCGGCTGAACGGATTGCCGTACGCGAAGGTGTCGCCCGCTTCGTCGGTGAGGTTCGCGACATAGGCCTGGGCTTGCCAACGCCCCCCTCGCACGGTCGCCGCAACGCGCCCCTGACCATAGTCCCCCATCGCGCTGGCGGCGGCGCCGTCGAAGGTGAGGAAGGAACGCCCGACGTAGGACGCCTGGGCCGATATCTCGGCCTGGAGATCGTGCGGCAGGCTCCAGCTGTAGCTGGCGTCGACGGCGCCGGTCGCCTTGGCGACCCCCGGCAGGCCGACGTCGACCTGCGCCGGGAAGAGCGCACTGGTGCGGGTCAACTCCGGCTCGTCGACGAGCCCGTTCACCCGCAGTCGCCAATGTCGATCCGGCTTCCAGACCGCCTCGAACTCGACGCCCCGGTTGGAGCCGTCGCCGACGTTGAGCGTCACCGGCAGGCCCGAGGCGCGGAACTGGTCGGTCTGGACGTTGCGCCAGTCCGCCTTGAACACCGCGCCGCGCAGCGTCAGCGAGCCCTGGAACAGCGTCGCCTCACCCCCAAGTTCGTAACTGCGCAAGCGGTCCGGCCGATAGTTCGTGGTGTCGGGACCGACGGCCGAGCCGTCCGCCGCGGCCGGCACGTCGAAGCCGCCCGGACGATAGCCGTGCTGCACCTGGGCGTAGGCGACCAGGCCCGGCGCGAAGGCGTAGCTCAGCCGCGCCTTCGGCGCGAAGCCCTGATCGGTCAGGTGCGCCCGCTGGCCCGCCAGCGGCAGCCGCGCGAGGCCGAAGCCACCGGAAGCAGTTTCGACGCGGGTCGCGAACAGGCGCCCTCCAACGGTGGCCGTGAGCTGCGGAGCGAGGTCGTAGGTGAGTTCGCCGAAGACGGCGGCTTCGGTCAGGCGATCACGGCGCATGAACGCCGAGCGCGCCGCGCCGCCAGACGGCGTGGCGTCGAGCGTCCCGCTGCTGGCGTCGTGGGTCACCGATCCGAACACGCCGGCCAGCCACCGGAAACGGCCCGCGCGCGCGGAGGCAGCCACCGCCTCGGCGACCCACAGCGCCACCTCCTGGTTTTCGTCGAACGCCGCGACGGCCGACGGCGCCAGATCGAACGTCCCTGTCGCGTCGTACCGAGTGGAGATGTCGTGGTCGATATAGGCAGCCGAGATCCGCAGGTCGGTCGTCGACCCCGGGTGCGCCAGCGTCCCACCGATGAGGGTGAAGTCGTTGTCGTGCGGCTCGCGGATCGCGGCGTCCCGGCTGAGGCGTCCGCCGCCCTGGGTGTACTGGCTGTCGGCGGTGTTGATCGCCTGACGGCCGAAATTCGCCTGGGCCTGCCAGCCGCCGGGAAGCTCGACACGCGCCGCCAGCCGCCCCCCGGAGCGCCGGCCGTGATTGACATCCTCCAGGCCAAGCCGTGGGTTGTCGAGATAGCCGGCCAGTTCGTCGATATAGGCGACGCCGCGCACCGCGGCCCGGCCATCCAGCAGCGGCACATTCAGCATGGCCTCCGCGCCGAACGCTCGGTCCTGGTGCTCGTTGAGCATGCCCTCCAGTACGACTTTGGCCGCAAACCCGCCTGGGTCCGGCCGCGCCGTGACCACCCGCACGATGCCGCCGATCGACCCCGAGCCGTAGAGCGTGCCCTGCGGACCGCGCAGCACCTCCACCTGGGTGACGTCGGCTAGCCGCAGGTCCGGATCCGGCGCGTTGTAGGTGATCGGCACGTCGTCCAGGTAGAGGCCGACCGTCGACTGGGCGCGTCCGGTGAACGCCCCGTCCGAGATGCCGCGGATGAAGATCTTGTCGCGGCCCGGCCCGAGGTTGGTCTCCGCGACCCCCGGGAACTGCAACGCGGCCTGGGCGAAGTCCTGGGCGCCGATCCGTTCGACGTCACCGCCGGTAAGGACGCTCACCGCGAAGGGGGCGCCGCGGAGAGGCTCGCGGCGCTTCTCCGCCGTCACGACCACCTCGGTGAGGTGGGCCGTCGTCGGGTGCTGGATCACCGGTGGAGGCGCCAGGGCGGAATGCGCGGCCGAGATCCGGAAGGCTCGTGCGTCGATCTGCTGGAACGCGCAGCCTGGCGGCAGCAGCTTGCGCAAGGCGGCCGAGGGCGTCAGGACGCCGAGCACGGGCCGACTGGTCCCCGCGCAGCCGGCGACCGGGAACCCACCGATCGAAACGCCCGCCTGCACGCCGAACCGGACCAGGGCGCGGTCCACGTCCTCGGCGGGCAGACGGAACACCTGCGCCGGCTCAGCCGCCACCGCCGTGGCGGCAAGCCACAGGCCGCCTGCGAGCCCCGCACGGATCCCGGAGCGCCTCATCGCGGCCATCGTCACTCTGCTCTCACGCCACGCCAGGTTCCGCGGCTCACCCGGCCGCGGGCCGACCATAGCGCCAAGTGAGCGAGGGCAGCAGCACCCGGCTGGCGATCGTCGAAGAGATCGGGCCGCCCAGGATGATGATCGCCATCGGCCCCTGCCATTCTCCCCGCCGACCGTTCGAGCCACTATGTCCGTACAATGAGAATCACCAGTTTCGGCTGATAGGGCGCCCCGTTCACATTGAGGACCGCCGCAGCCACGCAATCGACGGCGCAAAGGTCCGCGGCCGGTCGCTTCGAAGGCCGTCGGCCGCTCGAATTGGGGACCTTCAGGAGGCGGATCATGAACGACCGGACGAGAGACGCTTCGACGAAAGTTCCCGCGGTCACGCTCAGCTTCTGGATCATCAAGATCCTCTGCACGACCTTGGGGGAAAC
>DASVNS010000109.1:0-1595 GCA_036383735.1 Phenylobacterium sp.
GCGAACGCCAGCATCTCGGCGGGTTTCCGATCCACATCCCGCGCTGTGTCCGCCTCGGGACGGCCCTTGTCGGCCACGGCCGCGACGATCGCAGCCGAGGGCGCGGCGCTGGCGAGACCCGAGGAAAAGACGAGCGCCGCAACGGCGGCGACGAGAAGCTTGGCCTGCATCGGGAACCCTCTTGCGGCCGGGCCGGCCGCATTGCCGTCAAGGTAACGGCGACCATTCCCGATCGGAAGGCAGCGGCGCGAAAATCGCGTCCAGGGTCGCGTCATCGACCTCGGCGGGGGTCGGGGGATCCCACTTGGGAGCATTGTCCTTCTCGACGATCACCGCGCGCACGCCCTCCAGGAAGTCGTGACGCTGCACGACGCGGGCGCCGATTCGATATTCCATGGCCATGTTCTCGGCGAAGTCTCGCGCCTGGCCGCCTCGCTGAAGCTGCCGGAACGCCACCTTCATCGTCTGGGGCGACTTCGCGCCCAGCACCTTCAGCTGCTCACGGGCCCAGTCGGTGCCGGCGGCCTCGAGGGCTGCGAGAATCGCCTCCACGCTGGGCTGAGCGAACAGCCGGGCGATCTCGTCCTTGTGCTGCGCCAACGGCGGCCGCCCCGCGTCCGCCTCGTACTCGGCCAGCAAGGCCTCCGTCGCCGCCGGATCGGCGACGATCGCGACCTTCAGGTCGGGAATCCGCGCGCTCTCGACGTAGTCGGTAGCGATCCCCAGCAGCTCGCAATCCGCCGCCTTCACCCGCGCGCCCGTCAGGGCGAGCCACAGCCCGAGATGGTCGGGCATGCGGCTGAGGAACCAGCCGCCGCCCACGTCCGGGAACAGGCCGATCCCGGTCTCCGGCATGGCGAAGGTGGTCCGCTCGGTCGCGACCCGGAACCGGCAGGGCCTCGACAGCCCCACGCCGCCGCCCATGGTCACCCCGTCCATGATGGCCGCCGTCGCCTTGGGGTAGTGGAACAGCAGGTGGTTCAGCCGGTATTCGACAAAGAAGAACTCGCGGGCCAGCTTGCCGTCGCCGGCGCCGCTCTCGGCCAGCATCCGGATGTCGCCGCCGGCGCAGAAGCCCCGTTCGCCCGAGTGGTCGATCAGCACCAACTCCACCGCAGCATCGTCGCGCCACGCCAGCAGCGCCTCGGTCATCAGCCGGCACATTCCGGTGGTCAGGGCGTGCAGGGCGTTGGGGCGGTTGAGAGTGATCCGCCCGACCTTACCCTCGATGCGGCAGAAAACGTCGGCTTCGGTCACGCCTTGAACAGCTCCCGCGCGGTGATCACGCGCATGATCTCGTTGGTGCCTTCGAGGATCTGGTGGACGCGGAGGTCGCGGACGATCCGCTCCAGCGGGTAGTCGCGGAGGTAGCCGTAGCCGCCGTGCAGCTGCAAGGCCTGGTTGGCCACGTCAAAGCCGGCGTCGGTGGCGAACCGCTTGGCCATGGCGCAGTACTGGGTGGCTTTCGGGTTCTTGTTGTCCAGGGCGTGGGCGGCGCGCCGCACCATCAGCCGCGCGGCGTCGAGGTCGGTGGCCATGTCCGCCAGCCGCCATTGCAGGCCCTGGAACTCCATCAGCGCCTGGCCGAACTGCCG
>DASVNS010000110.1:0-1582 GCA_036383735.1 Phenylobacterium sp.
GACGCCGGCCCGCAGCGACGTCAGCGTATCGTCATAGCCGGCGGGCTCGGCTCCGATCAGGGCGGTGGCCGGTGAAAGCGCCTTCACGGCCGTGGCGATCCCGGCCAGCAGGCCGCCGCCGCTGCAAGGCGCGACCACGGCGCCCAGCTTCGCGCCCATGGCGTCCGCCTGCCGCATCAGCTCCAGCCCCACCGTCCCCTGGCCGGCGATGATCTGCGGATCGTCGAACGCCGGGACCACCACGGCGCCGCGCTCGGCGGCGATGGCGGCGGCGATCTGCTCACGACTCTCGGTCAGCCGGTCATAGAGCCTCACCTCGGCGCCGTAGCCGGCGGTGGCCTCGGCCTTCACCTTCGGGGCGTCGGCCGGCATCACGATCAGCGCGGGCATGCCTAGCAGCTTCGCCGCCAAGGCCACCCCCTGGGCATGGTTGCCGGACGAGAACGCCACCACCCCGCGGGTCCGCTCCTCGGGGGTCAGCTGGACCAGCCGGTTGTAGGCGCCGCGGAACTTGAACGCGCCGACCCGCTGCAACGTCTCGGCCTTGATCAGCACCCGCAGCCCCAGCCGGTCGTTCAGGGCCGGGTTCTCGATCAGCGGCGTCTCGACGGCCACGCCCCGGATGCGAGCGGCCGCCGCCTGCACGTCGCTCAGGGAAACTGCCAGGTCCATAGTTTCGCAGATAACGCGGCGGGTACTTGAGGGCGAGGTCCACTTCGTCTAGACCGGCGCCGCATTTTGATCTCCGCCTCCAAGCCGAGCACCTGTCGAAGGGCTTGGAGGTTCTTCCGGGCAGGTCGGGAGATCGTATCCAGATGGCCAATGTGACCGTGATCGGCGCCCAGTGGGGCGACGAGGGCAAGGGCAAGCTTGTCGATTGGCTTTCGAACCGCGCCGACGTGGTGGTGCGCTTCCAAGGCGGCCACAACGCCGGCCACACGCTGGTGGTCGGCGACCAGGTCTACAAGCTGTCGCTGCTGCCGTCCGGGGTGGTTCAAGGCAAACTGTCGATCATCGGCAATGGCGTGGTGGTCGATCCCTGGCACCTGCTGACCGAGATCGAGACCCTGGGCGCCCAGGGCGTGGCGATCACCCCGGACCTGCTGGTGGTGGCGGACAACGCCTGCCTGATCCTGCCCATCCACCGCGACCTGGACCAGGCGCGAGAGGCGGCGGCGCAGAACAAGATCGGCACCACCGGCCGCGGCATCGGCCCTGCCTATGAGGACAAGGTCGGCCGCCGCGCCATCCGGGTCGCCGACCTGGCCGACCGCGAGGCGCTGGAGGCCAAGATCGACCGCCTGCTGGCCCACCACGGCCCGCTGCGCCGCGGGCTCGGCCTGCCGGACGTGGACGGCGCCGCGCTGCTGGCCGAACTCGAAGCCATGGCGCCCAAGATCCTGCCGTTCGCCCAACCGGCCTGGCTGCTGCTGGACGGCATCGTGAAATCCGGCAAGCGCGTGCTGTTCGAAGGCGCCCAAGGCGCGCTGCTGGACGTCGACCATGGCACCTATCCCTATGTGACCTCGTCCAACACCGTGGCCGGCCAGGCGGCCGCAGGGTCGGGCCTGGGGCCGAAGGG
>DASVNS010000111.1:0-4160 GCA_036383735.1 Phenylobacterium sp.
GTGTGGGCGCGGTTCATCGCCTTGAGGATCTTGTCCGACCCGGCCTGCACCGGCAGGTGCAGATAGGGCATCAGCGCCTCGACCTCGCCGTGCGCGGCGATCAGGGCGTCGTCCATGTCGCGCGGGTGGCTGGTGGTGTAGCGGATGCGGTCCAGGCCGGGGATCGCCGCGAGGCGCCGCACCAGGGCGGCCAGGCCACCCTCGCCCGCATAAGCGTTGACGTTCTGGCCCAGCAGCGTGACCTCGCGGACGCCCTGTTCGGCCAGGCTGCGCGCCTCGGCCTCGACGTCGGCGGCCGGCCGCGACCACTCGCCGCCGCGCGTATAGGGCACCACGCAGAAGGTGCAGAACTTGTCGCAGCCTTCCTGCACGGTGAGGAACGCCGAGACCCCGTTCGGCCGGCGCGCGGTCGGCAGGGCGTCGAACTTCTCGTCGGGGGCGAAGTCGGCGGACAGGCGCTCGCCGCGGGCGCGGTGGGTGCGGGCGATCAGCTCGGGGAGCTGGTGGTAGGCCTGGGGGCCCACGACCAGGTCCACCGCGGGCTGGCGGCGCATGATCTCCTCGCCCTCGGCCTGGGCCACGCAACCGGCGACGGCGATGGTCATCCGAGAGCCGCCGTCCGAAAGCCGCTCGTCGCGCAGGTCGCGCAGCTTGCCGAGTTCGGAATAGACCTTTTCGGTGGCCTTCTCCCGGATGTGGCAGGTGTTCAGCACCACCAGGTCGGCGCCGGCCGGATCGTCGGTCATGCCATAGCCCAGCGGCGCCAGCACATCGGCCATGCGCTCGCTGTCGTAGACGTTCATCTGGCAGCCGTACGTCTTGATATAGAGGCGCTTGGTGGGCTCGGTCCCGGACATGCGAGGCGTTATGGGGTCGCGCAGAGTGAGGCGCAAGTTTCAGACTTCCTCGCCCCTCGCGCTTCGCGTCGGGGGCGAGGGGTCGTCGTCGGCTGCGCCGATCACTCCTCGATGGGCATCCCGTAGAGTTCGAGCCGGTGATCCACCAACCTGTAGCCCAGCTTCCGCGCAATCGCGATCTGCAGGGCCTCGATCTCCTCATCCACGAACTCGACCACCTTGCCGGTCTTCATGTCGATCAGGTGGTCGTGGTGGTCCTCGCTGTGTTCCTCATAGCGCGACCGGCCATCGCGGAAGTCGAGACGGTCGATGATCCCCGCCTCCTCGAACAGGCGCACGGTGCGGTACACGGTGGCGATCGAGATGTGCGGGTCGACCGCATGGGCGCGCCGGTGCAGTTCTTCCACGTCGGGATGGTCGCTGGCGGCCGACAGGACACGCGCGATGACGCGGCGCTGCTCCGTCATGCGCATATTCTTTTCGAGGCAAAGTTTCTCGATGCGATCCGACACGTGGTCCTCTCCGTCTCACCTGAGGATAGGTCTAGTCAGGTCCTGCCGTAAGGTCGAGACGCATCACGAGCGCGTCGGCGCGCCCGTCCGCGCCGCGGTCGTAGTAGGCTTTCCGAAGCCCCGCCCGCTCGAAGCCGAGGCGCTGGTAGAGCGCCACGGCGGTGGTGTTGCCGACGTCGACTTCAAGGAACATCGCCTGGGCGCCGGCCTGGCGCGCCGCGCCGATGGCGGCGGTCATCAGCGCCTCGCCCACGCCCTGGCGCCGCGCCCAGGGCGCGACGCCCACGGTCAGGATCTCGGCCTCGCCGGCGGCCGTGCGGCAGACCAGCACGCCGGCCGGGTCCTCGCCGCGCACCAGCAGGCCGAAGATGCCCGCCCCGTCCAGCAGGTCCTCGAAGTCGTCTTCCGCCCAGGGCGTGTCGAAAGCCTGGGCATGCACCGCGGCCATGTCCGGGGCGTCTTGCGGCGTCGCTGTGGTGAGGATCACGGGGTGAGGCCGCCCGGCAGCTTGGCGTCCGGCGCCCGAAGATAGAGCGGCCGGATCGGGGTCGGGGATCTCGCCGCGGCCAGCCGGGCCACCGCGCGGGCGTCGCAGCCATCCGGCGTCAGCAGGTCGGCGCCGGGCGCGGTTTCCGCCAGCAGCCCCGCGCCGGACCCCACCAGCGTCAACTTGCGCCCCATGGCCAGTTCGGCCAGCCGGGCGGCGGCCGTGCCGATCGGCAGCACGTCGGGCGCCATGAGCGCGTGCCCGTCGTCGAACACCTGGAGGTAGAGCTGGTCGCGCCGCGCATCGATCGCGGCGGCGACCAGGCCCGGAACGGAAGCCGCCAGGGCCTCGAGCGAGCCCACACCCACCGCAGGGATCGCCAGGGCGGAGGCCAGCCCCTTGGCAAAGGCCACCCCGACCCGCAGGCCCGTGAACGAGCCCGGACCGACAGTGGCGCCGATCCTCTGGAGCTTGGAGAAGGGAATACCCGCGTCGGCCATGACGGCTTGGGCCATGGGGGCGAGGCGCTCCTGGTGACCGCGGGCCATGGGGTCCGAGGCATGCGCCAGCACCGTCCCGCCATCGAGGACGGCGACGGAGCAGGCGTTGAGGCAGGTGTCGAGGCCGAGGACGATCATCGTCCTTCGGGTAGCCGCTTCGGCGTCGGGCTCAAAGCGCCTGTTCGACTGCGGTCACTTCCGGGACGTAGTGCTTCAGCATGTTCTCGACGCCGGCCTTGAGGGTGGCCGACGACGACGGGCAGCCCGAGCAGGCGCCGCGCATGTTCAGCCACACCACCCCGGTATTCACGTCGAAGCGGTTGAACAGGATGTCGCCGCCGTCCTGGGCCACCGCGGGGCGGATGCGGGTGTCGAGCAGATCCTTGATCTCGGCGACGATCTGGGCGGTCTCGCCCTCATAGACGCCCTCGTCGTGGCCGCCGGCGTCGCTATCGCCGGCGTCGGCGAACAGGGGCCGGCCCGAGGTGAAGTGGTCCATGATGGCCGCCAGGATCGGCGCCTTCAGCAGCGACCAGTCCACCGAGGCGTGCTTGCCGACGGTGATGAAATCCGGGCCATAGAACACCCGATTCACCCCGGTGACCTCGAACAGCTCCGCGGCCAGCGGCGAGGCGGCGGCCTCTTCCGGCGTGCGGAAATCGCGCGTGCCCTCGCCCAGCACGGCCTTGCCGGGCAGGAACTTCAGGACCTCGGGGTTCGGCGTGGCTTCGGTCTGGATGAACATGCGGAGAGATGTGGCGCTGTCGCGCCCCTTGTGCAAGCGCGGCCGATCATCCCTCCCCATTTTGGAGACGGATCACGCCAGATCGGCAATCTCATCCTCGGTGAGGTCGCCCGGCACGATCGTGATCGGCACCTTGCGGCTGCCCCACTTCACGCCCTCCTTGGCGATCGCGCTGACCAGCGGACCCGGCCCGCGACCGCCCACCGCCGCCGCCAGCACCATGATCTTGATCTCGGGATCGTCCGACAGCACCTGCTTCAGGGCGGCGCGGGTGGAATCGGCTTCCTTGATCAGGAATTCCGGCGGCAGGCCGGTCTCGGCCTGGACGTACTCCGCACTCTGCTGCAGCGAGGCCTCGGCCTCCTGTCGCTGCTGGCGGGCGATCTCGTCGCGGACGCCGGACCAGTGCTCGAAAACCGCCGGTTCGATCACCTTCAACAGGGCGACGTAGCCGCCGGTCGAGCGCGCGCGACGACAGGCGAAGCGCAGCGCCGCCTGGAACTCCGGTGTCTCGTCGGCCACGACGAGGAATTTGCGCCGGCTGCTCATGGCCGGAACCTGCGGCGCCGCTGTCGGCGAGGCAAGATCGGACGCGTCGCCGCGGCCTCAGCCGGCCCAGAACCCGACAAGCTTCTTCACCTCGGCCACGGTCGGCGCCGCCAGTTCCCGCGCCCGCGCCGCGCCGTCGGTCAGCACGCGGTCGATCTCGGCCGGATCGGCCAGCAGCCGGCGCATCTCGCCGCCGATCGGAGCCATGACCGAGACGGCCAGGTCCGCCAGCTTCGGCTTGAAGGCGCCGAAGCCCTGGCCGGCGAACTCGACCAGCACCTGCGCCTCGGTCCGGCCCGCGAGCGCGGCATAGATCGCCACCAGGTTCTTGGCCTCGACGCGACCCTCCAGCCCCTCGACCGTCTCGGGCAGCGGGTCGGGATCGGTGCGGGCCTTGCGGATCTTCTGCGCGATGGCGTCGGCGTCGTCGGTCAGGTTGATGCGTGAGTTGTCCGAGGGGTCGGATTTGGACATCTTGGCCGCGCCGTCCCGCAGGCTCATCACCCGCGC
>DASVNS010000112.1:0-8873 GCA_036383735.1 Phenylobacterium sp.
ATCATCGAGGTGGCGCACAACCGCCTGGCGCTCGACGTGCCCGCCAAGGGCGCCGAGTTCGAGGTGATGATCGAGACCCGCGACGCTCAGCACACCCAGGAGGTGATAGACGCGCTGCGGGAACGCGGCTACCCGCCCCGCGTCGTCTGAGGACCCTCTGCATGAAGCGTATCGTGATCGTCCTGGTCGCCGCCCTGGCGCTGGCCGCCTGCCAGCCCAAGGCGAGGGACGCCGCCGCCCAGGCTGCGCCGACCGAGCAGTCGGCCGCCAGCAAGGCCTATATGGCGAAGATCGGGAAAGACGCCGACGTGAAGGTCCTGCCCTCGGGCCTGGCCTACAAGGTCGTGCGGTCCGGCCCCGCGACGGGCCTGAAGCCCCAGCTCAGCGACGAGGTGAAGGTCCACTACGAGGGCAAGCTCGAGAGCGGGACGGTCTTCGACAGCTCCTACGAGCGCGGGCAGCCCGCCGCCATGCCGCTGAAGGGTCTGATCCCCGGCTGGCAGGAAGCGCTGCAACTGATGCGCCCCGGCGACGAGTGGATCCTCTACGTGCCCTCGAACCTGGCCTACGGCGACGAGCCCGCCGGCGACATCCCGCCCGGCTCCGCGCTGATCTTCAAGATCGAACTGATGGACGTCCTGCCCGGCCCCGGGCGAATTCAGCAGGGGTAGGACCCGAGGGGCGGAAAGGCCTAAGCATGGGCGATGAGCGCCGATCTCTACCCTGCCGCCCGTGACCTGCTGGCGAAGCTGGTCAGCTTCGACACCACGTCGCGCGGTTCCAACCTCGAACTGATCGAATGGGTCGAGGGCTACCTCGACGACCTGTCCGTGCCGCACCGCCGCGTGCCGAACGCCGATGGCACAAAGACCAACCTGATGGCGACCATCGGCCCAGCCATCCCAGGCGGTGCGGTGCTGTCGGGCCACACCGACGTCGTTCCCGTGGACGGCCAGCCCTGGACCAGCGACCCCTTCGCCCTGACCCAGAAGGGCGAGCGGCTCTATGGGCGCGGGACCTGCGACATGAAGGGGTTCCTGGCCCTGGCGCTGGCGGCTGCGCCCGAGTTGGCGAAGACGGCGCGCAAGCCGGTGCACCTGGCCTTCTCGTACGACGAGGAGATCGGCTGCCTGGGCGCGCCCAGCATGATCGAGGTCATCCGCCGCGAGCTGCCGGCCCCCGCCGTGGTGGTGGTCGGCGAGCCCACCAACATGGAGGCGGTCAACGGCCACAAGGGCATCGCCACCTTCCACGTCACCGTCACCGGCCGCGAGTGCCACTCCAGCCAGCCGCACCTGGGCGTCTCCGCGGTGATGGAGGCGGTGAAGTTGATGGGTTCGCTGAACGCGCTGTCCGCCCGGCTGTGGGACGAGGCCGATCCCGCCTCGCCGTTCACGCCCAAGGGTCCGACCCTGACCATCGGCATGGTCAACGGCGGCACGGCGCACAACATCATCGCGCGGGAATGCCACTTCGTCTTCGACCTGCGCTCGCCCGGCCCGCAGACGCCCGAGGAGATCGTCGCCCCGTTCCTGGCGGAGTGCGTGGCGATGGATCGGGCGCTGAAGACCCGCGCGCCGGAGGCGGGCGTCGCGATCGAGATGCGCACCAATGTGCCGCCCTTCCGGCCCGAGCCGAACAGCGCCGCCGAGGCCTTCGCCCGCCGCATGACCGGAGACAACGGCCCGCCGCGGGTGGTGGCGTTTGCGGCCGAGGCCGGCCAGTTCCAGCAGGCGGGATTCTCCACCGTCATCTGCGGCCCGGGCTCCATCGACCAGGCCCACCAGCCCGACGAATACGTCGAGATCGCCCAGATGCAGCGCGGCGCCGCCTTCATGCGCCGCCTGATCGAGTGGGCCAGCGAAGCGTAGCGCCGGCGCCTTGGCGCGTCAGCGCCGCGAATTGACCGCCAAGACGCCAAGGTCGCCAAGGTATCGGAGCGGTCGGGGCCTCTTGGCGTTCCTGGCGTCTTGGCGGTTCAAAGACAGCGCCTGCGGCGCGCCTTAAAGCGGGCGCAGTGGCCGAATCACCGGGCGGCGGCGGCGGAGGTCCTTAGGGTTCCAGGTCATGGCGGCGGCGACCTGGCCTAGCGACGCCTTGCGCCGCCTCTGCACCTGGGCGCGGGTGCGGAACATCCTGGGCGCGCCCGCGAAGGCGGCGCCGACGGCCCGGAGGATCAGCCGGATGTGCGGGCGATTGTCTTTCTTCAGGTAGATCAGCACCAGGACGGCCAGGTGCAGCGGCACCACCAGCGGCAGCAGCGCCGCCGGCGTGTTCTTGAACAGCACCCAGAAGCGGTTGCGGACGCCGTGGAACACCGCAAACTCCGACTTGCGCCCACCGGACGAGGCCGAGCCCACGTGGTGGATCGTGGCCTGCGGGACCAGCAGCGTCGGCTCGCCCGCCAGCTGCAGGCGGTAGCCCAGGTCCACGTCCTCGCCGTAGCAGAAGAAATCCTCGTCGAAGCCGCCCAGGTCCAGGAACAGCCGCCGGTCGATCATCATCGCCGCGCCGCACGGGCTGAACACCTCGCCTTCCCGGGCCTGGCCGGTGTCGCGGTTCAGGTAGCCGCCGCGGTAGGGGATGCCGGTGATGCTCATCACGTCGCCCAGGCCATCCAGCAGCCCCGGCTCGCCCTGCACCATCTGGCGCGAAGTGAAAGACGACACCTGTGGGTGGCGAGCGGCGGCGGCCACCAGCTGCGCCAGCCAGTCGGGCTCGGCGTAGGCATCTGGATTCAATAGCACGTACCAGCGGCCAAGCCCCTCCCGGGCGCCCTGGTTGCCGGCGCCGGTGAAGCCGAGGTTCTCGGCGTTGGCGATCGACCGGACCCACGGAAACTCGCCGGCGATCGTGGCGTCGCCCGGATCGGGCGAGGCGTTGTCGATGACCAGGGCCTCGAAATCGCGGAAGGTTTGGGCGCCCAGATGTTCCAGGCAGGCGCGCAAGGTCGGGCCCGAGTTGTAGGCGATGACGCAGACGGTGACCTGCGGTTGTTCGGCCTTGTCTTGGTCGCTTTGCTGCGTCATGCGACGCCTACACCCACGCTATCCGGATAACCCATGACGACGATCACACCGCTCGCCATCCCCGACGTCCTGCTTATCACGCCCAAGCGCCATGGCGATGCGCGGGGCTGGTTTTCCGAGACGTGGAGCCAGAAGGTGCTGGCCGGCAGCCCCGCGGACACCACGTTCGTTCAGGACAATCAGGCCTATAGCTCGACCAAGGGCATCCTGCGCGGGCTGCATTTCCAGACGGCCCCCTATGCGCAGGGCAAGCTGATCCGGTCGCTGCGCGGCACGATCTTCGACGTGGTGGTCGACCTCCGCCAGGGCTCCGCCACCTACGGCCAGTGGGTCAGCGCCGAGCTGACGGGCGAAGGCGGCGAGCAGCTATGGGTCCCGCGCGGCTTCGCCCACGGCTACTGCACCCTCACCGCCGAGTGCGAGATCTTCTACAAGGTCGACGCCCCCTACGCGCCGACGCATGAGGGCGGCATCATGTGGAACGACCCGGACCTGGCCATCCCCTGGCCGCTGGACGGCGAGCCCATGCTGTCGGCCAAGGACACGACCCTGCCGCGGCTGAAGGACCTGGGCGCCGTCGCATTCTAATAGGCCAGCTTCGGATACCAGTCCGGGTCACGCCCCTCGGGAGTCGTGTCGAGCACGGTCCAGAGCGGCGACAGGTCGGGCGCGCCGCGCGGATCCTGGCCCGGGTCGGCCATCTCGCCGCTCATCTCGGCGCCATAGAAGTGCCGGATGGCGCCGTCACGCCGCGTGAAGACGTTGAAGCCCGGATTGTCGCTCCTGCCGTCGGCGTCGGTGGCGTTGAAGTCGCGGCTGAAGGCGTCGGTCAGGTCGGCATAGAGCGGCAGGTTGCGCCAGCCGCGTTCGACCTTGAAGGCCAGCTGGCGCGCGATCGGTGAGCGCCCGACGATAGCCAGCGCCACCCGCTGGCGGATATCCGGTGCGACGCCATCCCACGAATTCAGCAAGTTGGCGCACATCGGGCACGGCCGCTCGCGCTGCGGCCCGAACATCCAGCTGTAGGCGACGAGGGTGTCCTTATCGCCGAACATGTCCGCGAGCGTCGCCGGGCCATTCTCTCCCATGAACCGGTAGTCCGCGGTGACCTCTCCGCCCGGGGGCAGGGCGCGGCGCTGGGCCGCCACCCGCTCTATATGGCGGCGAAGTTCGATCTCCTCGGCCAGCAAGGCGTTGCGGGCCGCGCGGTACTCGGCGCTTTCGTTCGGCGCCTGACTGGTGTTCCGGCCGGCGAGGGCGGCCGCGGAGGGGAGGGCGGAACCGTCGGGCATGATGGAGCTCCTTCGGACTCTGAAAGTTTAAGAACCCGCGGCGTGCGTAATCGGTTCGAACGCGGTCAGCCATTCGTGTTCGACGTCGGCATCGGGGTCCGGCGCTCCACGCGACCGGGCCAGCGCGTCGGCGTCAAGCCGCGAGAGCGCCCAGACCGCCGCGCCGCGCACCAGCGGCGCGGGGTCGGCCAGCAGCCGCTCCGCCTCGATGGCCAGGGACGGGTTTGCGGAATTGCCGATGGCGTAGAGCACATTGCGCACGAACCGGTCGCGACCGATCCGCTTCACCGGGCTCTTGGAGAACAGGGCGCGGAACGCCGGGTCGTCCAGGCGGGCGAGCTCGGCCAGCGAGGGCGCCGTCAGCGCCTGCCGGGCCGCCAGCTTCTGCTCGCGCGCGCTCTGCGCGAACTTGTTCCAGGGGCAGACCGCCAGGCAGTCGTCGCAGCCGTAGATGCGGTTGCCCAACGCGGCGCGGAACGCGTGCGGGACCGGTCCCTTCAGCTCGATGGTCAGGTACGAGATGCAGCGCCGCGCATCCAGCTGGTAGGGGGCCGGGAAAGCCTTGGTGGGACAGATGTCGAGGCAGGCGTGGCAGGTCCCGCAGGTGGTCGTCTCCCGGGCGTCGGGCGCAAGTTCCAGCGTGGTCAGGATGGAGCCCAGGAACAGCCATGACCCGAACTCGCGGCTGACCAGGTTGGTGTGCTTGCCCTGCCAGCCGAGGCCTGCCCGCTCCGCCAGCGGTTTTTCGAGGAGGGGCGCGGTGTCGACGAACACCTTCAGCTCGCCCCCGAACTTCGCCACCAGCCAGCGGGCGAGCGCCTTCAGCCGCGCCTTGATCACGTCGTGGTAGTCGTCGCCCTGAGCGTAGACGCTGATCGCGCCAGCGTCGCGCTGCGCCAAGACCGCCAGCGGATCGCGGTCCGGGCCGTAGTTGACCCCCAGCACGATGGCCGAGCGGGCCTCCGCCCACATGGCCCGGGGATGCCTCCGGCGCTCGGCGGTCTCCGCCATCCAGCCCATTTCGCCATGCCGGCCGGCCTGGACGAATTCCATCAGTCGCCCGGCCGCGGGCCAGGCTTCGTCGAGGTCGGTGAAGCGGCAAAGGTCGAAGCCGAGCGCGGCGGCTTCGGCGCGGATCAGGTCTTCGAGGCGCTCAGAAGTCGAGATCGTCATAGTGCCCGGCGGGGTGCAGGCCCGGCCAGCGGTCGTTCAGCAGCGGTCGGAACGCCGGCCGGGACTTGAGCTTCATGTACCAGGTCTTCACGCCGGGGAAGTCGCGCCAGGGCATGTCGCCGAAATAGTCGATCACCGACAGGTGGGCGGCGGCGGCGAAGTCGGCCAGCGATAGCCGCTTGCCGGCCAGCCAGTCGCGGGCCTGCAACAGTTCGTCCAGCACGAAGAGATGGTTCTTCAGCGCATCCTTGCCCTGGCGAAGGTTCGCCAGTTCCGGGGCGCCCAGGCCCAGCAGCCGCTTCTCGATCTTCTCGTGCAGGATGTAGCCGCTGGCCTCGAACTCGAACTTGCGGTCGAACCAGGTGATCAGCCGCCGCGCCTCGGCGCGCTCGGCGGCGTCCGGGGGTAAGAGCGCCGCCTCGGGATAGGCGTCCTCCAGATAGCCCAGGATCGCCTGCGGCTCGCACAGCACCAGGGGCGGCTTGCCGGCCTCGGCCTCCACCAGCACCGGAACCATGCCGGAGGGGTTCATCTTGGTGAGTTCGCGCGGGCGCTCCCAGTAGCGGACCGAGACCTCGACGAACGGCAGCCGCTTCTCGCCCAGCGCAAGGCGCACCTGGCGCGAGGCCGGGTCGAGCGGAAAATGGTGCAGGGTGCGTTCGATGGTCATCTGGGCATGTGCGGGGGAAAGCCGCGCCTCTTACGCGAATCGATGAACTGCCAACAGACGTCCTCGGTCTTAAGGTCGCGTTTACCGTGTCGGCGGGGCTGCGGATTCAGCGAAAGCGCCGCCATGTGGTTCCGCCCGCCCGCGCGGATCGGCGTGGATGATGATGTCGGCGGCGGGGAACGCGGTGAGGATCCGCTTCTCGGCGGCGACGATCACCTGGTGGGCGGCCTCCAGCGTGAGCTGCGGGTCCAGGTCGGCGTGCAGCTGGATGTGCACATACGGCCCGGAGGCCCGCGTGCGCAGCTGGTGCACGCCTGTGAGACGGGGGTCCTCGGTGGCCAGGGCGACGATCTGCGCCCGCTCGGCGTCCGGCAGCTCACGGTCCATCAGCTGGCTGGCGGCTTCCCGGAACACGCCGACCGCGCCCCACAGCAGCAGGGCCGCGATGGCGACGGCCGCCGCCGCGTCCAGGCCATTGATCCCGAGCCAGGCCGAGGCGGCGATCCCCGCAAGCGCGATCAGGTTGGAGGCGAGGTCGGACGCGTAGTGGGCCCGGTCCCCCGACACCGCCACCGACGCCGTCCGGCGCAGCACCCGCGTCTGGGCGGTGATCAGGACCAGGGTCATCACGGTCGAGATCGCCATCACCGCGACCGCCCAGCCTTCCTGCCGCAAGGGGTGGGGGGCCATGAGATCGCCGGCCGCCTCGCGGGCGATCAGGGCGGCGGACGCGAACACCAGGCCCGCCTGCAGCAGGCTGGCGAACGCCTCGGCCTTGCCGTGGCCGAACCGGTGCTCGGCATCCGGCGGCGCCACGGCGTAGCGCACCGCGAAGGCGGTCGCCAGCGAGGCGATGAGGTCCAGGCCGGAATCCGCCATCGACGCCAGCATCGCCGTCGATCCCGACGCCAGCCACGCCGCCAGCTTGAGGGTGACCAGCACCGCCGCGGTGGCGACCGACAGCATCGTCACCCGTCGGGTGAGCGCGGCGGTCTCGGCGGGGGTGAGGCGGGCGGACGTCATGCGTCACCCATATCGTGTCGTCCCGGTTTTCGCGCCAGCGAAAGACCGGGACGACGCCTTGGGGAGGGAGTCTTACGCCGCCTGCTTCGGCATCGGCCCGACGTAGACGCTGGCCGGCCGGATCAGGCGGCCGCCGGCGAGCTGCTCGCGGGCATGCGCCAGCCAACCGGCCACCCTGCCCATGGCGAAGACGCAGGTGAAGGCGCTGGGCGGGAAGTCGAGGGCCTCGAGCAACAGGGCGGTGTAGAACTCGACGTTGGTCTCCAGCGACCGGTTCGGCTTGTGCTCGCGCAGGATCGCCAGCGCCGCCACCTCGACCGCCTCGGCGAACTCCAGCCGGCCCTGGCGCGCGTCCAGCCACCGCACGGCGGTCTTCAGCGCGTCGGCGCGCGGGTCACGCACCTTGTAGATCCGGTGCCCGAAGCCCATCAGCCGGTCGCCGCGGGCCAGCGCGGCCTCGATCCAGGCCCGTGCGTTCGAAGGCTCGCCGATCTCGTCGAGCATCTCGATCACCGGACCGGGGGCGCCGCCGTGCAGCGGGCCTTTCAGTGCGCTGACCCCCGCCAGGACGGCCGATCCCAGGCCGGCCCGCGTTGAGGCGACCACCCGCGCCGCAAACGTCGAGGCGTTCAGGCCGTGGTCGGCGACCGTGACCAGGTAGGTGTCCAGCGCGTCGGCCTCGGCCTTGGAGGCTGGCGCGCCGCGCAGCATGCGCAGGATGTCGGCGGCGTGGCTGAGCGACGGATCGGGCGCCACCGGCGCCTCGCCGGCCTGGGCGCGGAGCACCGCGGCGGTGAACACCGCCGGCGCCGCCAGCAGGCGCAACGCCACGCGGGTATCGTCGCCGTCGGCCAGGCGCGCGGTGAGCGCCCGCATCGCTTCGATAGGCGTGCGGTCCAGCAGACCGGTATCCAGCGCCGCGACCTCAGCGAACACCTCGGCGCGAGCGGCCCCCAGGGCGGCCGGGATGTCGACCGGGAGGTCCGCGTAGAAGCCGCCGAACAGCAGGGCGACGACCTCTTCGTACGTCGTCCGGCCCGCCAGCTCGTCCAGCGAGTGGCCCCTGACGATCAGGAGGCCGGCGGCGCCATCGACTTCGCTGAGCACGGTTTCCGCCGCGACGACGCCTTCCAATCCATCGGACATTTTCAGGTCTCCCACTCGCTTGTTCACGATCAGAAACGACCTCGCGATTGCCAAATCAAGATTGATCAATATGATCAATATATAAATGCCTCAGACCGACTGGATCTCCGCCGCCGAAGCCCGCGACCGCCTGGGCGTCCGGCCGCAGACGCTGTACGCCTACGTCAGCCGCGGCCGCGTCAGCGTGCGTCCCGACCCCACCGACCCCCGTCGCAGCCTCTATCGCGCCGCCGACATCGCCGCCCTGGGCGAGCGCAAGACCCGCAGCCGCAAGGTCTCGGACGTGGCGGCGGGCGCGATCTCGTGGGGCGAGCCGGTGCTGGCCTCGTCGATCACGACGGTCAGCGGCGGGCGGCTGTTCTATCGCGGACGCGACGCCATCCGGCTGGCCGACACCGAAACCCTCGAGGCCGTGGCGCGCCTGCTGCGCGGCGGCCATGGCGCTGCGCTCAAGCGCACGGACCGGCCTGCGCCGCCCACGGGGGCGGACATGCGCGCCCGCGCCTATCTGGCCCTGGCCCAGCGTGCGGCGGCCGATCC
>DASVNS010000113.1:0-7889 GCA_036383735.1 Phenylobacterium sp.
CGTGCGAGCACGCCGGCGTCGTCGGGCCTCGGCTCGGCGGAACGGCCCCCCAGCCAGGCGGGCCGAAGCGCACGGCGATAGCGGCCGTATCCGCCGAACAGCTCGTCGCCGCCCTCGCCGGTCAGCACGACGGTCAGCGTGCCCTTCGCGACCTCGGCGAGCTTGTAGGTGGGCAGGGTCGCATAGTCGGCCGTCGGGTCATCGAGCGCCCAGGCCACCTGGGGCAGGATCCGCCAGAAGTCCTCCTCGCCGAAGCGGGTCTCGCGCCAGTCGAGGTCCAGCGCCCGGGCGACGCGCTCGGCCTGGGCGCGCTCGTCCTTGGCCCCCGGCGCGTCGAAGCCGCAGGTGAAGGCGGTGACCGGCCGCTCGTTCAGCCGCGCCATCAGGGTGGCGATGGCCGTCGAGTCGATGCCGCCCGAAAGGAACAGGCCATAGGGCACGTCCGAGCGCTGATGCACCCGCACGCTGTCCTCCAGCACGGCGTCGAGCCGCTTCAAGAGATCTGCCTCCCCTGCGAAGCGGTGGAGGGGGACCGCTCGCTCTTCGGCCGACGGTCCCCCTCCACCATGAACGGGGGAGGCAAGACGTGGCAGCGCACCGCGCCGCTTGCCCGACACGATCCGGCCGTCGCGGACCTCGACCACCTCGCCGGGCGCCAGCCGCCGGAGCCCCTGGAACGGCGTGCGTTCGCCGAGCACATAGTTCAGGTCGACCAGCTGGCGCGCGGCGTCTTCGTCCAGCGCCCGCTGCATCAGGCCGGCGGCGAAGAAGGCCCGCGGCTCGGAGGCGAACGCCAGGCCGCCGGCATGTTCCATGATGTAGAGCGGCTTGATGCCGAAGGGGTCGCGCGCCAGCCAGGCCCGACCGTCCGGCCCGATCAGGCACAGGGCGTACATGCCCCGCAGCCGCTCGAAGGCCGCGTCGCCCTCGCGAGCATAGAGGTGCAACAGCGGCTCGAAGTCGGAACCCGTGGCGGTCGCGAGATCGAACTCCCGCGCCAGCTCGACGTAGTTGTAGATCTCGCCGTTGCCGACGACGGCGCCGCCGGCCGCGTGCAGCGGTTGCCAGCCGCCCTCCAGGTCGATGATCGACAGCCGCGCATGGGCCAGCTTCGCCCCGAGCGCGTCTTCCAGGCGCACGCCGTCGGGGCCGCGATGGGCCAACGCGCGGATCATGGTCTCGACGGGGGCGTCCGTCACCCCGCCGAGCTGGCCGGCAATGCCGCACATCAGGCAGCGCCGTAGTCGGCGTAGAGCGCCTTCCACTGGTCGACGACCGCGGCCTCGGAGAATTCGGCCGTGACCCGCGCCGCGCCCGCCGCGGCCAGCTGGCTGCGCAAGGTTGGCTCGGCGAGCAGGCGGCGAACGCCGGCCGCCAGGGCTTTGGCGTCGTCGATGGGGACCAGGAGGCCGTCGCTCCCGTCGCGGATCAGCGCCGTCGGCCCCTGGCTCCGGGCGGCGATCACCGGCAGGCCGTGCGCCCAGCTCTGGATGACCACGTTGCCCAGCGGCTCGAACCGCGACGGGAAAACGCAGACGTCGGCGGTCCGGTAGAGGGCCGAGGCGTCGGTGCGCCATCCCAGGAACCGCACGCGCGATGCGACGCCCAGCGCTTCCGCCAGGCTCCTCAGCTTGGCCTCCTGCGGGCCGACGCCGGCGATCCACAGGTAAGCGTCGGGAATCTGGGCCAGGGCCTGGAGGCTGATGTCATGCGCCTTGTTTTCGTGCAGCCGGCCCATCGCCAGCAGCAGCGGCGCGTCTTGCGGGGTGTCCAGGCTGGCCCGGTCCACCGGCGCCGCGTCGGGCGGGGCCGCGGCGAAGTTGGGGATGCAGCTCACCCGGCCGGCAGGCCATCCCTGGCGGACGATCCATTCGGCGATGTCCTCGGTATTGGCCACCAGGTGGTCGAAGCCTTTGTAGTATTTCAGGCTGTAGTAGCCCCCCAGCCGGCCGATCCGCGCCCACGGTCCGCGCGGGGTGTGGCGCGCGGCGCGGTTCATCCAGGCCAGCGCCACCCTGGTCTTCTGCAGCGTGGCGAATCCGGCGGTCGCGGGCTTGGTCAGGATATCCACGGGGCCGCCGAACCGCAGCACCTTTACCGGCACGCCGGCGGCCTTCAGGCGAGCCTCGCGCGCGGGGTTGCGGCGGATCGCGGCGGCTTCGGCCACGCCCGCACGCTTCAGGGCTTCGAGGAGGTCGACGAAATACGTCTCCGCTCCGCCTTCGCCGGCCGTTCCCAGGAGGTGCAGGACGCTCATCGCGACGCGGACCCTAGCGTCTGAATGGCCGCAGCCCAAGCGCTTGAAGCTCGCGAGGTTGGCCCCTATAAGGCCCCCCTCGCGCAAGCGCGGGGATCGTGGCTGGGTAGCTCAGCTGGTTAGAGCGGTGGATTCATAACCCACAGGTCGGCGGTTCGAGCCCGCCTCCAGCTACGATCCCGCGGCGCGATCGTCCTCTCCGCCCGGCAATGCACCCGCTGTCCCCTCCTGTGCGGCGTCGGCGGCGTGACCGTCGCGCATCGGTTCGGGGGGCGTGTTGATGGTCAGCACCGCGTCATAGCCCTGGGCCTCGGCCTTGTGGGCTGCGTTGCTGGCGGCGCGCACCGCGGCATCCAGGGTGGAATAGGGACCGAACGGCTTGCCCATCAGGCTGACCGTCCACGCCTCGTCGATCAGGTCCACTGCGTAGATCACCTGCGCCATGGCGTGTTCCTCCCCGGAAGGTCGTCGAATCGAATCAGATTCGTGCGCGGCAGGCGAGCGTTCAGCGAACAATGTGCCGAGCTCCCGGGCATTTCCGCGGGGCGCCGCCACGCCTGGCACGCAACTTGTTGGATAACGCGTTAGGCGGACCAGAATGGCACGCCGCCCCTGAGGAGACCTGCCGATGCTGTCTTCCGTTGTCGTCGCCCGCACCAAGTCGAACGGGCTGGAGTACCTTACCGGAGCCGGGCAGGTCGAATGGACCGACGCCTCCGATCGGGCGCAGCAGTTCCAGACCGTGCGTGACGCCACGCGCGCCGCGATGCGCCTGCCCAGCAGGTTCCGCGCCTTCGCGCTCCCGGTGACCGACGTCGCCAACTGACCCGCGCCGGCCGATGACGCGGCCGGTCACCGGCTAGTCCGGCTGGTACACCCTGGGCGCGGGGGCGATGGCCACCGGCCCGAGCGTCGTTTGCCCCGCCTCGAAGTTGAGGGTAGCCCGCGCCACATCGCCCTGCTGACGGGCGGTGGCGACCACGGCTGCGGCGTCCGCGCGCTCCTGCGGTATGGTTCCCGTCGAGCCCAGGGTGCTCAGCGCCCGCGGCGCCTGGCGCAGCGACACGTCCAGCACGCCCTGGGCGCGCCCATCGGAGTCGACGCGCAGGGCGCCGGAATTCACCCCGATCAGCGCGTCGCCGGCCGTGAGGCCTCCGCGCTTGACGTTCATCTGTCCGCCGGCGGCGACCCAGGCGCGAACCGCCTGGCCCCAGTCCGAGCCCCGGAAGGCGCTGATCTTCGACATCCGCCCGTCCCACTCGATGGAGATCGGTTTCTCGCCGGCGATCCGGCCCAATAGGCCCGACAGCTGCGCCTTGCCGTCTTTGACCGAGAGCCAGACGCCCGCCTCGTCGCCCACTTCGCTCGGCGCCTGGCGCAGGTGGAACTCGACGCGCTGGGCGGCCTGCAGGCCGAACGGCTGGGCGCCCGCAGCGGGCTGGAACGCCAGGTCCACGCCCTCGAACGAGATGTTCGGCGGCCTATTGGTCAGGTGGGTGAGGCTGGCTCGGAGGGTCTTGCCGGTCACGCGCACCGGCCCGGCGATCGGCCGGACGAAGGTCGCGCCCTCGGGCGCCGCGAGCACCCAGCTGGTGGGCGCATGCATGAAGGCCTGTCCCTCCAGTCTCGGCGCCTCCAGCGCCCATCCCGAGCGGTCGCGGACCCGCGCGTCGGTGAGGGTGACGTTGAGGCGGAACGGATAGCCGCCGATGGTGCGGTCCTTCCAGGCGACCTCGTAGCCCGCCTTGCGCAGGGCCTCGGCGCCGGCGTCCATCCGAGCCTTCGTCTCGCCGCGCGCCCAGATCCAGGCGGCGGACCAGGCGATGACCAGCGCGAAGGCAAGGCCAAAGGTTATGTACAGCCGCAGGCGGCTCAGTTTGCGGGGCGCGGTGGTATCGGGCACAGACATCCAAGGGGCTGGTGCGAGGGGCGTATGACGTCGGAACGGTGGGTGTTCGGCTATGGTTCGCTGATGTGGCGGCCAGGGTTCCCGTTCGTTCAACGGCGGGCCGCCATCCTACATGGACGCCGCCGCGCCTTCTGCATCTATTCGGTGCACCACCGCGGAACCCATGAGCGGCCGGGCCTGGTGTTGGGCCTCGCGCCGGGTGGGGCGTGCCGCGGGATGGCCTACCAGGTGGCCGAGCAGGATTGGGCGCAGGCGTACGCCTATCTGTTGGAGCGCGAGCAGCCCACCGAGACCTATATCGAAGCCCGCCGCCACGTCCTGCTGGACGACGGCCGACGCGTGGAGTCGCTGGTCTTCCTGTCCGATGTCCACCATCCCCAGTGGGCCGGAGCGCTCAGCCTGGAGCGGCAGGCCGAGTTGATCGCGGGGGCCAAGGGACTGTCCGGCCGCAACGTCGAGTACCTGCGTGAGCTGGTGCAGCACCTGCGCGAGATCCGGGTGCGCGATGCCGCCATGGAGCGGCTGCTGGGCATGGTCGAAGCGCGCGAACTGGCCGCCTAATCGGCCGCCATCAGTTCGTTGGACCTGGTCTCGATGCGCTCTTGCAGCAGCCGCATGAACTCGGCGCGCTTGAGGCCCGGCGGGATCGGCTCCAGGTATTCGAACACGATGGTCCCCGGGCGGCGGATCAGGCCGTGCGCGGGCCAGTGCAGGCCGGCGTTGGTGGCGACGGGGTAAACCGGCACGTCCAGTTCGCGGTAGAGCGCCGCGATCCCCGGCTTGTAGTCCGGCGTCGCGCCCGGTTCCTGGCGGGTGCCTTCCGGGAAGATCACGATCTGCCGGCCCTTGGCGAACAGCGCCTTACCTTCGCGGATCACCTGGCGCATCGCCTTGGCCTGGGCCGCGCGATCGATGACGATCGCGCCCGCCTTGACGCCGTACCAGCCGAACCAGGGAATGTAGGCCAGTTGCCGCTTCATCACGAAGGACGAGCTGGGCAGGACGGCGAACTGGACGAAGACGTCCAGCATGCACTGGTGCTTCGGCGCCACGAGGGCCGCGCCGGTGGGGATGTGCTCGCGGCCGCGCACCTCCACCTTGATGTCGCAGATGGCCAGGAGCGCGACCACGCCCCGGCCCCAGAAGTTGAACATCCAGTACGTCCAGCGCATCGGGCCGAACAGGATCGGCGTGAAACCGACGGCGACCACGAACGTCCACACGTAGAAGCAGGCGACGTAGAGCAGGGAGCGGATGGCGGTCACACGCGGGCTTTCATGGTGGGGCGGGCTTCTGTTGCGCCGCCGGGGCTTCGCGGGGACCCAGCCCCAGGACGCCCTCGCGGCCGAGGATCGCCAGATACTTGCAATACTCCACCACCATCAACCGTGCAGCCCGCGGATTGCGCCACCAGTACCTGTCCTTCAGCGCCCGGGTGGGCACGGCGTAGGTCTGGGCGGTGACGCCGGTGCCGCGCAGAACGGCGTTCAACTCCAGCATGGCGCGGGGCATGTGGTAGTCGGCGGTGACGACGATCAGCTGGTTGTAGCGCATGGCCTGGGCCCAGGCCGCGGTCTCGCGGGCGTTGCCGACGGTGTCGGCGGCGGTGAAGCCGAGGTCCACGCAACAATCGTAGAGGCGGCGCACGGCGCGCGAGACGTTGCGGATGTCCTCGCGGCTGGCCATCCGGTTGACCCCCGACACCAGCACGCGGCGGCCGTAGCCGTCCTCCAGCAGGCCCATGGCGGCGGTCAGCCGCTCGTTCGAGCCTGCGCCGGTGAGCGCCACGATCCCCTGGGCCGGCGCGGGCGCGCGGGCGGGCGTCTGGTGCTGCACCCGGCCGGCGAAGGCCAGCAGGCCCGCGAACCAGATCAGCGCCACGACCAGGAAGGCGGCGATCGACTTCATCAGAGCTTCTGTATCAGCCGCCGGGCCGTGATGCGCGCCGCCACCGCCGCCACCAGCGCCGCCATCAGCGGGCAGGGCACGACGGCGATGAGGTCGATCCAGGCGATGGGCAAGGCCGGCGTGATCCCCTGGCCGCCGCCGGCCAGCCGCAGCACGGCGCCCAGGACCGCGGCCGTGAGCGCGCCGGCGGAGCCCGCCACCGCGGCCACCCGCGCGAAGCGCAGCTCGAACAGGTTGGCGATCTGGGCATCCTCCGCGCCGGTGAGGTGCAGCACCTCGACGACGTCGCGCCGTGCGGTTAGGCCGGCTCTGGTCGCATAGGCCACGACCGCACCCGCGGCGCCGGCGATCAGGATCAGCAGCGTCCCGGCGGTCCAGCGCACGACCCCCGCGGCATGCCGGATGTCCTTGATCCAGACGCTGTGGTCGTCGACGACGGCGTCCAGCCGGTGGCTTTTCAGCGCCTGGTCGAGAGCCGCGGCCGTGGCCGGCGTCTTGGCGTCCAGCCCCACAGCCACCAGGCGCGGCACCGGCAGATCGTCCAGGTCGGCCACATCGCCCAGCCAGGGCTTGATCAGGGCGTAGGCCTTTTCCTTTTCCAGCGCGCGCGCCTCGGTGACGCCGGGAACGCCGGCCAGGGCCTCTGCCGCTCGGGCCGCCGCGGCGTCGGGCGTCTCGCCGCCGCGGGCGCGGACGATCACCGTCGCCTCGCCGGTGAGTTGGCTGGCCCAGCCCTGGGCTGCCCGGTTGCCGGCGATCACCCCCAGCGCGGTCAGGCACGCCAGGAAGCACAGCACCGCCACCACGAAAAGCAGCGCCGGATCGCGCGCATCCTCTTCGGGCAGGAACGAAGCGGGGCGCCACCGCGACGCGTCGAACCCTTCGTCGCTCCTGGCGGAGCTATGAAGGGCAGGCTTGTCCCGCCCTGCGAAGCCTCGGCGAAGCAAGGTCATTCCACCGGCCCCTGGGGCGGCAGCGGGCGCAGGCGGCCCTTGTCCAGGTGAAGCACCGGCCGGGCGGACCGTGCGACCAGGTCCTGGTCGTGGGTGGCGATGATGATGGTGGTGCCCAGCCGGTTCAGTTCGACGAACAGCCGGTAGATCCGCAGCGCCATCTCCTGGTCGACGTTTCCGGTGGGCTCGTCGGCGAGCAGGATCTCGGGCCGATTGACCACGGCCCGGGCGATGGCCAGCCGCTGCTTCTCGCCGCCGGCGAGCGTCGGGGGCAGGGCGTCCATCCGGGGGCCCAGGCCCACCCAGGTCAGCAGCTCGGCCACGTCGTTGCGGTATTCCGATGGCTTGTGCCCGGCGATCCGCAGGGGCAGGGCGGTATTGTCGAACGCCGAAAGGTGATCCAGCAGCAACAGGTCCTGGAAAACCACGCCGATCCGCCGGCGGGCGCGGGGCAGATCGCGCGCGGGCATGGCGGCCACGTCCTCCCCGAACAGCCGCAGCGATCCCGACGATGGCCGCGCCGCGAGATAGATCAGCTTCAGCAGCGAGCTCTTGCCGGCCCCCGACGGACCGGTGACGAAATGGAACGAGCCGCGCGGCAGCGAGAGCGAGACGTCGCTCAGAATCTCGGGCCCGCGCCCGTAGCGCATCGAAACACCGGCGAAACGGAGGATCTCGTCGGCCGATGGATCAACCGACGGCATCATTGGCGTTTCTGGACATGGAGGCCAAAATCGGCGACCTCGACGTGAGGGTGCTGGAGCGTCCGATTCGTCTGCATGATACTGACCTGTCCCGAGTGCGCTACCAGCTATTTCGTGGATGACCTGAAGGTCCCGCGAGGCGGACGCATGGTCAAATG
>DASVNS010000114.1:0-7052 GCA_036383735.1 Phenylobacterium sp.
CACGCAGGCCGACGGCCCCCAGGGTCCGTCCGGGTCCCCCAGGATTACCCTTGGCGCGAGCCTACGCAAACAGCCGGCGGGATGATTCGCCCGCCGGAAGGCGGAATGTCGCGGAACGTCAGGCCTTGGCCACGCCCGCGCTGGGCATGTCGGGGCAATTGGCCCTGAGCACCCTCTCCGCCTTTCGGGGCGGGCGGGGCGAGCGGGCGACGATGCGCTGGTCCGCCGCAGCGGCGGCCGGCCGGTGCGGCTCGGCCTTGGGCGCGTCCATGGTCACGCCGAAGTGCGAGAAGGCGACGGCCGACGAATGCACGACCACCGCCGCCACCATTTCCGTCAATGTCGTCATCGAACCGTCCCCACGATTCCACCTACCACCGCTATACGGCAGGGCCGGGCGGGTTGCAGCCGGGCGAGCGGCTTAAATTTCCGCAATGTTCCGGCGCGCCGCCGCCTCATGCCGCGGAACGGCGACGAAACTGGCGCCCTCGTGTTCCAGCAGCCAGCGCTTGCGATCGAGCCCGCCGCCGTAGCCGGTCAGCGATCCGTTCGAGCCGATGACCCTGTGACAGGGCGCCACCAGGGCCACGGGGTTCGAGCCGTTGGCCAGGCCCACCGCACGCACCGCCGTCGGACGTCCGATCCGATGGGCGAGTTGGGCGTAGCTCCAGGTCTCGCCCGCCGGGATCATGCAGAGGGTCTGCCAGACCAGTTGCTGAAACGCCGTGCCGGCGCCCTCCCAGGCGACGCCCCGGAAGGCGTCCGTCTGGCCGGCGAAATAGGCCGCGAACGTCCGCCGGAGCGGCCCCTCGCCTTCCACCATCGTGGCCTTGGGATAGCTGCGAGCGATCCACTTGCGCATCGCGGGCTCGTAGTCGGTCCAGTTGAAGGCTCGCAACACCCCGGCCTCGTCGGTGACCACCAGCGCCGTTCCAATCGGCGTCGCCACGCGGTCGAGGGTCAGCGTTTCAGGCGGCTTTGCGGTCATTGGTCTTCGTCCTTTTTGGAGTGACCCGCTTTGCGGGGGCGAGGCCCGGGTCGGAGGCCCAGAGATGCTGGGCGGCGTAGGCGCGCCACGGCCTCCAGGCCTGGCTGCGGGCCAGCAGCTGATCGGCCGTGGGGCGGACGCCGTCGTCGTCCGCCATGGCCCGCATCAGCCCGATGTCGGCCTGCGGGAAGGCGTCCGGCTCACGCAGTTCGCGCAGGGCGATGTACTGCGCCGTCCATTCGCCCACGCCCGGCAGAACCTTGAGCGCCGCGATGGCGCTGTCCAGGTCGGCGCGTGGGGTGAAGATGGTCGGATCGGCGGCGACCGTGCGGGCCAGGGCCTCCAGCGCCGCGCCGCGGGCCCGGGGCATGCCGAGGGCGGCGATATCCTGCCCGATCAGCCGCTCCGGCGTCGGGAACACGTGCGTTAGGCCGAGCTCCGCAGCAGCGGAGTCCTCGATCGGCGCGCCGTAGGCTGCGACCAGCTTGGCGGCCAGGCCGCGCGCCGCGCTGACCGTGATCTGCTGGCCAAGCACGGCGCGGACCGCCAGCTCGAATCCGTCCCAGGCACCGGGTGCGCGCAGGCCTGGCCGGGCGGCGACCCGCGCGGCCAGCACCGGATCCTGGCTGAGGTGTGCGCCGATCAGCGTCGGGTCGGCGGAGAGGTCGAATACCCGCCGGATGCGCGCGATGACGGCCGGCAGGGCGCTCAGCTTCGGAAAGCGGATATCCGCCTGCAGGCCGCTGTCCTGGCGGGGCGTGACGATCACCACCCCGCAGGTTCCGTCGATGGCCAGGGTGCGGGCATAGCGCCCGGGCTCTACCCGCTCGACGCCGGGAATCGCGCGGTCGCTGAGGAAGCGGATGATCGCATCCCAGTCGTAGGGCGGCTTGTACGGCAGGCGCACGATGATGCCGTCGGCGGCGGGGGTCTCTTCCTTGCGCGACCGCCGCAGTTCGCCGGGCGGCCGGCCGAAGAGCTGCTGGAACGTCTCGTTGAACCGCCGAACGCTGCCGAAGCCGGAGGCCAGCGCCACCTCGCTCATGGGCAGTCGCGTCTCCTGGATCAGCTGCTTGGCCAGCAGCACGCGGCGGGTCTGCGCCACCGTGACGGGCGATGCGCCCAGATGCTGCCGAAACAGCCGGCGGAGCTGCCGCTCACCCACGCCGAGGCGCGAAGCCAGGGCGTCCACGTCGCCGGCATCCATCGCCCCGCCCTCGATCAGCGCGAGCGCCCGGGACACGGTGTTCGAGGTGCCACGCCACGCGCCCAGGTCAGGCGAGGCCTCGGGCCGGCAGCGGAGGCAGGGACGATAGCCGGCCTCCTGCGCCGCCGCGGCGGTGGGGTAGAAGGTCATGTTCCGGGGTTGGGGCGTGCGGGCGGGACAGATCGGCCGGCAATAGATGCCGGTCGTCTTCACGCCGGCGAAGATGCGCCCGTCGAACCGCGCGTCGCGGGTCTGGAAGGCTCTCCGGCAGGCTTCGAAATCCATGTCCATGCCCCTGAGGATGCGGGCTTGGCGGCACGAAGTCTCGCGGTTTTCGGACACGAATGAGGGTCAACTGGCGGTTTTCGGACGGCAAACCCCACCCACCGCCTGCGCTCGGCGCTGCGCCGGGTGCGAAATTTGCTATGGCTCCGTCAGGAGCCCGCGCTGGAGTCGCTGAATGACCACCCAAGATTCGCCCGCCGTCCTCGTCACCGGCGGCGCCGGCTACATCGGCGCGCATACGGCGAAGGCGTTGAGCGAACGCGGCTATCGCCCGATCATCTACGACAACCTCAGTTCCGGCTTCCGCGAAGCCGTGCGTTGGGGCGACCTGGTGGAAGGCGACATCCGCGACCGGGAAGCCCTCGGCAGGGCGTTCGAGGCGCATGACGTGAAGCATGTGATCCACTTCGCGGGCCTGATCGAGGTCGGGCGGTCCGTCGCCAAGCCGGATCTGTTCTGGGACATCAATGTCGCCGGCACGACATCGTTGCTGACCGCCATGCGCGAGCACGGGGTCGAGCGGTTGGTCTTCTCGTCCAGCGCGGCGGTCTACGGCCAGGGCGGCCGCGGCGCTCTCGAAACCATCCCGGAGGCCGCGCCGAAAGCGCCATCCAGCCCCTATGGCGACACCAAGCTGGCCTGCGAGTGGATGATCCAGGCCCAATGCCGCGCCTACGGCCTGACGGCCGTCGCACTCCGCTACTTCAACGCCGCCGGCGCAGATCCCTCGGGGATCATCGGCGAGGCGCACGAGCCCGAGACCCACCTGATCCCGCTCGCCATGGCGGCTGGACTGGGCGACGGCAAGCCCCTCACCGTCTTCGGGGACGATTTCAACACGCCGGACGGCACCTGCCTGCGCGACTACATCCATGTGAACGACCTGGCTGCGGCGCATGTGGCGGCGCTCGAGGTCGACTTGCCGGCCGGCGCGTTCGAAGCGGTCAACATCGGCACAGGCGACGGGCACTCGGTCCGCGAGGTCGTCGAGGCGGTGGGTCGGGCGCTGGGTCGCCCCGTGCCGCACAGCGTCGGCGGGCGCCGCGACGGCGATCCGCCGAGCCTGGTCGCGAACGCCGGCCGTGCGAAGGACCTGCTGGGCTGGGAGCCCGTCTGCTCGTCCCTGGACGAGATCGTCCGCGACGCCCTGCGCTGGGAAGGCCAGCCACGCTATGGGGTTGGCGGCCGCAATACGCGGCGCACCTAAGCCCGGGCCGCCCGCTTCACGTCCTGGCCGATCGACCACGCCACCGCGAGGTGGGCGCCGATGGACAGCACGATGATCGGGATCAGCGCGGCGAAACCGACGGACAGCGAATTGTCGCCATACTGGGGCTTGGCCCAGTCCGAGATGGTTCCGACGTAGACCGGGCCGATGCCGAGCCCGACCAGGTTCAGGATGAACAGCAGCACCGCGCCGGAAACCGTGCGTCGGTTGGGACTGACCGCGTTCTGCACCACGGTCAGCGCGGGGGCGAGGTACGTGTTGCCCAACAGGGCGGGTATGGCGATGAACGCTAGCGTCATCTGCCAGGTCGGGGCCAAGATGATCCCGACCCAGAACGGGATGGTGGTGGCGAGGGTGATCGCCGGCAGCCAGGCAAACCAGCGTCGGTTGCGCCGCGCCAGGCGGTCGACCAGCCAGCCGGAGCCGAACGTGCCGATCATCCCGGTGACGCCGAGGATCAGCGCATAGTAGGTGGCGACGTCGCCCAGCGTCATGCCCTTCACGCGGATCAGGAACGGCGGGTTCCAGTTCAGGGCCGCGTTGCCCACGAAGGCCGACAGGGCGCTGGAGATGGCCACCAGGACCAGCGTGCGCTGCTTGAAGAAGGCGCCGATGGCGGAGAACAGCGGCGGCGCCTTCTCGTGTTCGGTCGCACCATGTTCCATGGCGTCCATCACGCCGCGCTTCGGCTCCCGGACGATCAGGAGCAGCACCACCGCCATGACGATGCCCGGGAGGCCCATGGCGTAGAAGGCGGTGCGCCAGCCGAACGCCTCGGCGACCCGGCCTCCGACAAAGGCGCCCATCATCGCGCCCATCGGCACCCCGAGCGAATAGAGCGCCAGGGCCGTGCCGCGCTTGGCTGGCGGGAAATAGTCCGAGATCAGCGAGTAGGATGGCGGGGAGCCGCCCGCTTCGCCAACGCCGACCCCCATCCGATAGAAGGCAAGCTGCACAAAGTTGGTCGCCGTCCCACAAAGCACCGTGAACAGGCTCCAGAGGCCGCAGGAGGCGGCGATGACCCGCACGCGGTTGGTGCGGTCGGCGAGCCAGGCCACGGGCAGGCCAAAGGTGGTGTAGAAGGCGGCGAAGGCGATCCCGCCCAGCATCCCAAGCTGGGCGTCGGTGAGGTCGAGGTCCTTGCGGATGGATTCGGCCAGGATCGCGACGATCTGCCGGTCCAGGAAGTTCAGGGTGTAGACGATCGCCAGGATCCAGACGACCAGATAGCGATAGCCCATGGATCGCTGAGACGCAGCGCCGGCTTGAACACTCATGTACGATCGACCCCTGGTGACCCGCCGGACCGGTGTTCCGGTTCGCAAAGCGGGTGCGCGACTTCCTCGACGGGAGTAGTGCCACGCCCCGTCCGCAACCGCCAAGCCGCATCGCGATCCGAAGTGCGAGCCGGACCGGCGCCCACTTCCGCTGTCGTCGCCGCAAGAATTCCTGCGGGTCGCTCGCCTTGCTTCGCGCGGACCCCGCCGCTAACTCAACGGTCGGGGCCGCCCCGCCCGCCTTCGGGCGTGGTTCTCAT
This sequence comes from Phenylobacterium sp., assembly GCA_036383735.1. GTDB lineage: Bacteria > Pseudomonadota > Alphaproteobacteria > Caulobacterales > Caulobacteraceae > Phenylobacterium. Next base: position 5,246 of record DASVNS010000114.1, read on the forward strand.
TGGCTTTGTTGTAAGGTCCGCCCATGGACGCCCGCGTCCTCACCCGCCCAAATGCTTCAGGGCCAGAAAACCTGGAAGGCGCCTTGTCCTCCAAGACCCTGACCCACCTCCAGCGGCTTGAGGCCGAGAGCATCCACATCATGCGTGAGGTCGTCGCCGAGTGCGAGCGGCCCGTGATGCTCTACTCGATCGGCAAGGACTCCGCCGTGATGCTGCATCTCGCGGCGAAGGCTTTCTATCCGTCCAAGCCGCCGTTCCCGCTGCTGCACGTCGACACGACCTGGAAGTTCCGGGCGATGTACGAGATGCGCGAGCGGATGGCCAAGGAACTCGGCTTCGAGCTGCTGGTGCACAAGAACCCGGACGCGGTCGCCCAGAACATCAACCCCTTCACCCACGGCAGCGCGGTCCACACCGACGTCTGGAAGACCGAGGGCCTGAAGCAGGCGCTGGACAAGTACGGCTTCGACGCCGCCTTCGGGGGGGCGCGCCGCGACGAGGAGAAGAGCCGCGCCAAGGAACGCATCTTCTCGTTCCGCTCGGCCCAGCACCGCTGGGATCCCAAGAACCAGCGTCCCGAACTCTGGCGGATGTACAACGCCCGCAAGAACCCCGGCGAGAGCATCCGGGTGTTCCCGATCTCCAACTGGACCGAACTGGACATCTGGCAATACATCCACCTGGAACAGATCCCGATCGTGCCCCTCTATTTCTCGGACGTGCGTCCGGTGGTGGAACGCGACGGCACGCTGATCATGGTCGACGACGACCGCATGCCGCTGCGCGACGGCGAGACCCCGACGATGAAGTCGGTCCGTTTCCGCACCCTCGGCTGCTATCCGCTGACCGGCGCCGTCGAGAGCACCGCAGCCACCCTGCCCGACATCATCCAAGAGATGCTGCTCACCACAACCAGCGAGCGCCAGGGTCGCATGATCGACCACGACCAGGCCGCCTCGATGGAGAAGAAGAAGCAGGAGGGCTATTTCTGATGGCCCACGCGACCCAATTGCTCCCCTCTCGGGGGAGCTGTCGGCGAATGCCGACTGAGGGGGTCCTCAACGGCGCTTGGAGCGGAAGCCCCCTCCACCGCTCCGCGGTCCCTCTCCCCCGGCGGGGGAGGAATTAGAGATGGCTCACCAGTCCGCGCTCATCGCCGAAGACATCGACGCCTACCTGCACCAGCACGAGCACAAGTCGCTGCTGCGTTTCCTGACCTGCGGATCCGTCGATGACGGCAAGTCCACCCTGATCGGGCGGCTGCTCTACGACTCCAAGATGATCTTCGAGGATCAGCTGGCGGCCCTGGAGGCCGATTCCAAGCGCGTCGGCACGCAGGGCGGCGACATCGACTTCGCCCTGCTGGTGGATGGCCTTGCGGCGGAACGCGAGCAAGGCATCACGATCGACGTGGCCTACCGGTTCTTCTCGACCGACAAGCGCAAGTTCATCGTCGCCGACACGCCCGGCCACGAGCAGTACACCCGCAACATGGTCACCGGCGCCTCCACGGCGGATGCGGCCATCATCCTGATCGACGCGCGCAAGGGCGTGCTGACCCAGACGCGCCGGCACAGCTACCTGGTCAGCCTGCTGGGCATCCGCCACGTGGTGCTGGCGATCAATAAGATGGACCTGGTGGGCTGGTCCCAGGACGTGTTCGACAAGATCCTCGCCGACTACCGCGAGTTCGCCGCCCAGATTGGGCTCAAGGATTTCACCGCCATTCCGATGTCCGCCCTGAAGGGCGACAACATCACCGAGCCGTCGGCCAACCTCCCCTGGTATTCCGGCCCGCCGTTGATGC
>DASVNS010000115.1:0-5495 GCA_036383735.1 Phenylobacterium sp.
GCTGAACAACACACTGCAGGACGTGCTGATCCGCTTCGAGCGGATGCGGGGCAAGGCGGCCCTGTGGCTGCCGGGGACCGATCACGCGGGCATCGCCACCCAGATGGTGGTCGAACGCCAGTTGGCCGAGAGCGGCAACCAGAGCCGCCGCGACATGGGCCGCGAGGAATTCGTGGCCAAGGTCTGGGAGTGGAAGGCCAAGTCCGGCGGGACCATCGTCAACCAGCTGCGAAGGCTGGGCGCCTCCTGCGACTGGAGCCGCGAGCGCTTTACCCTGGACGACGGCCTGAGCGCCGCGGTCCGCAAGGTGTTCGTCGCGCTCCACAAGCAAAAGCTGATCTACCGCGACAAGCGCCTGGTGAACTGGGACCCGCACTTCCAGACCGCGATCTCGGACCTCGAGGTCGAACAGCGCGAGGTCGACGGCCACTACTGGCACTTCGCCTATCCGTTGGAAGACGGCTCAGGCGAGATCGTCGTCGCTACGACCCGGCCCGAGACGATGCTCGGCGACACCGCCGTGGCGGTCCACCCGGACGACGAGCGCTACCGGTCGGTGGTCGGCAAGGCGGTGCGCCTGCCGATCGTGAACCGGCCGATCCCGATCATCGCCGACGAATATCCGGACCCGGAAAAGGGCTCGGGGGCCGTGAAGATCACGCCCGCCCACGACTTCAACGACTTCGCCGTCGGCAAGCGCCACAACCTGCCGATGATCAATGTCCTCGACGACTTCGGCCGGATCAACGACGAGGCGCCGCTGGAGTACCGCGGGCTGGATCGGTTCGAGGCCCGCAAGAAGGTGGTCGAGGCATTCGAGCGCCTCGGCCTGCTGCGTGAGATCGAGAAGACCCGCCACACTGTGCCGCACGGCGACCGCTCCGGCGTCGTCGTCGAGCCCTATCTGACGGACCAGTGGTACGTGGCCGCCGACGTGCTGGCCAAGCCGGCCATCAAGGCCGTCGAGGACGGGGACACCGTCTTCGTGCCCAAGAACTGGGAGAAGACCTACTTTGAGTGGATGCGGAACATCCAGCCGTGGTGCGTGTCGCGCCAGCTGTGGTGGGGCCATCGCATCCCGGCCTGGTACGGGCCGGACAACCGGCCCTTCGTCGCCGAGACGGAGGAAGAGGCAAAGCGGGAAGCCGAGGCGCACTATGGCCGGCCGACCGCGCTGCGCCAGGACGAGGACGTGCTCGACACCTGGTTCTCGTCCGGCCTGTGGCCGTTTTCGACCCTTGGCTGGCCGGAGAAGACCAGCGACCTGGCCCGCTTCTACCCCACGCACACCCTGATCACCGGCTTCGACATTATCTTCTTCTGGGTGGCCCGGATGATGATGCAGGGCATCCACTTCACCGGCGAGGTCCCGTTCAAGCGGGTCTTCATCAACGCCCTCGTGCGCGACGCCGAGGGGAAGAAGATGTCCAAGTCCAAGGGCAATGTCATGGACCCCCTGGAGCTGGTCGACGACTGTGGCGCCGACGCGTTGCGGTTCACCCTGACGGCCATGTCGGGCCAGGCCCGCGACATCAAGCTCAGCCGCCAGCGGATCGAGGGCTACCGCAACTTCGGCACCAAGTTGTGGAACGCCACCCGGTTCTGCCAGATGAACGGCTGCGCCCGCGCCGAGGGTTTCGACCCGGCGGCCGTCAAGCTGACCCTCAACCGCTGGATCGTCGGCGAGACCACCCGCACCGCCCAGGCCGTCACCGCGGCCCTGGCGGACTGCGGTTTCGGAGAGGGGACCGAGCAGCTCTATCGCTTCATCTGGAACCAGTTCTGCGACTGGTACGTGGAACTGGCCAAGCCGCTGCTGACCGGCGACGACGCCGCAGCCAAGGCCGAGACCCAGGCGACGGCGGCCTGGGTGCTGGACGTGATCCTGGGCCTGCTGCACCCCGTGATGCCCTTCGTCACCGAGGAGCTCTGGGCCCAGACCCAGGACCTCGGCGCCAAGCGGGCGCACGGCGGGTTCCTCATGACCGCCCCTTGGCCCGAACTGCCGTCCAGCCTGATCGATGCGACGGCGGACGCCGAGATCGGGCTCGTCATCGATGCGATCTCCGAGGGACGTTCGGTCCGCGCCGGGCTGAACGTGCCGCTCTCGGCGAAGCCGCCGCTGCTGGTGGTCGAGGCGACGGAGGCGCAGCGCGGGGTCCTGTGGGCGAACGCCGCTCAGATCGCCCAGCTGCTGCGGATCTCCTCGGTGCAACCCGTCGAGTCGGCGCCCGCCGGGTCGATCCCGTTCGTGGTGGGCGGCGCCACCTTCGCCCTGCCGGTGGCCGAGTTCATCGACCTCACCGCCGAGCGTGGCCGGCTGAGCAAGGAAGTGGGCAGCCTGACCGGCGAGATCGCCAAGATCTCAGGCAAACTGGGCAATGCGGACTTCGTGTCGCGCGCGCCAGAAGAGGTGGTCGAAGAGAATCGCGAGCGCCTTGCCGAGGCGCAGGCCACGAAGTCCAAGCTGCAAGAGGCCCTGGCGCGCCTGACGGCGGTCGCCTGACGGCCGCCATAGTCTCGAAAATGCGACCGGAGCGCGAACCGGGCAGGTGGTTGTCGAACGGCGGTGTTTGCCTCCGACGCTAGGTTATGGTTGTTCACGTAAGAGATGCCCGGGACGAGGATCCCGGCTCGCGTACTAGGGAGAAGCGTTCATATGTCCGAGGTCGTCTTGCCGCCAGGTTGGCCCGCCGTTTCCATCCAAGAGGCCCATGCCGTGCTGGCCCAGCCCGGCCAGCTCACGGAGGTCGGCGAAGAGACGATCCGCGGCGTGACCATGAAGGTCTGGAAGCAACTGCCTCCGACGCTGCGTACGCTGGCCGAGATGGCCAAGACGCACGGCGACAAGGTGTTCCTGGTCTACGAAGACGAGCGGGCCACCTATGAGGCGTTCCATCGCGCCGTCGCGGCCTTCGCGGTCGAGTTGCAGGCGCGCGGCGTGGAGAAGGGCGACCGGGTCGCCGTGATCATGCGCAACCTGCCCGAATGGGTCGTCGCCTTCTACGCGGCCGCGTCGGTCGGGGCGATCGTCACCCCGCTCAACGCCTGGTGGACGGGACCCGAGCTCGAGTACGGGCTCACCGACTCCGGGACCAAGGTCGCCATCATGGACGCCGAGCGCTACGCCCGCATGGCCGAGCACATCGCGAACTGTCCCGACCTGAAGCAGATCTACGTCAGCCGCGCCACGGACGAGATCGCGCATCCGTATGTCACCAAGCTCGAAAGCGTATTGGGCGGGACAAACGATTGGGCGAACCTGCCGGACCAGCCGATCCCACCGGTCGAAATCGCCACCGACGACGACGCGACCATCTTCTACACATCGGGCACGACCGGCCGGCCTAAGGGCACGCTCGCCACGCACCGCGCGGTCAACTGCAATATCATGGCCGTAGTCGCCATGACGGTGCGCGGGTTCTTGCGTCGGGGCGAGACGCCTCCGGAGCCGGACCCGACCCAGCCGCAACGGGCAGGCCTGCTTTCGGTGCCCTTCTTCCACGTCACGGGCTGTCTCGCGGTCCTTAACGCGACCGTCTTCACCGGGGCCAAGCTGGTCCTGATGCACAAGTGGGACCCGATCCGCGCCTTCGAACTGATCGAGCGCGAAAAGGTGACCTCGGCGGGGGGCGTCCCGACGATCGCCTGGCAGTTGCTGGAGCATCCCGCGCGGGCCAATTACGACCTCAGCTCGCTGGAGATGGTCTCGTACGGCGGTGCGCCGTCGGCCCCTGAGTTGATGCGGCGCCTGACGGAGGTGTTCCCCAAGTCGCAGTCCGGCCAGGGCAGGGGCATGACCGAGACCAGCGCCACCGTCACCTCGCATGGCGGCGAGGACTACCAGAACCGGCCCGACAGCTGCGGCCCCGCTGCGGCGGTCGCCGAGCTGCAAATCCGCGATCCCGCGGACGGCAAGACCGTGCTGCCGGTCGGCGCCGTGGGAGAGCTGTGGTCGAAAGGCCCGATGAACGCCCGGCTGTACTGGAATAAGCCTGAGCCCACCGCCCAGACCTTCGTCGATGGCTGGGTGCGAACGGGAGACCTGGCGCGCCTGGACGAGGAAGGCTTCTGCTTCATCATCGACCGCGCCAAGGACATGCTGATCCGCGGTGGCGAGAACATCTACTGCGTCGAGGTCGAGAACGTCCTCTATGACCATCCCGCGGTCATGGACGCCGCGGTGGTGGCCAAGCCACACCGCACCCTGGGTGAGGAGCCCGCCGCCGTGGTGACGCTCAAGCCGGGCGCAGAGGCGACGGAAGCCGAGCTACGCGCCCACGTCGCCGAACGGCTGGCCGCCTTCAAGGTGCCGGTGGTGGTGAAGTTCTGGCAGGAGACCCTGCCGCGCAACGCCAACGGCAAGATCATGAAGAGCGAACTGAAGAAGCTGTTCATCGAGGAGCCCGCCTGAAGACACGCGCCGACCTGCTGCTGGTCGCGCGCGGGCTTTTCGATAGCCGTGCGAAAGCTCGTGCGGCGATCGAGGCCGGTGGGGTGACGGCGGATGGCCGACGCGTGGCCAAGGCGTCCGAGCTGCTCGCCGACGATGCGGCGTTGCAAGCCGTGCCGGCCCATCCCTGGGTCGGCCGCGGCGCCCTCAAGCTGGTCCACGCGTTCGAACTCTGGCCCGTCGGGGTAGACGAACGGGTGGTCCTCGACGTCGGCGCATCCACTGGCGGCTTTACCGAGGTCTGCCTCGGCCGCGGTGCGGTCCGCGTCTACGCGGTCGACGTGGGCCGGGGCCAGCTCCACCCGCGTGTCGCGGCAGATCCCAGGGTCATCAGCCTGGAGGCCACCGACGCGCGCGACCTGACGCCCGCCATAGTGGGCGATCCCCCGGGCCTGGTTGTCGCCGATGTCAGCTTCATCTCGCTGGAAAAGGCGCTGCCCGCCGCCCTGGCGCTCGCCCAGCCCGGCGCGGAACTGGTGGCGCTGGTGAAGCCACAATTCGAGGTCGGCCGCGGCAAGGTGGGCAAGGGGGGCATCGTCACCGACGAAGCCGCTCGGCTGGGGGCGCTGGAGGCGGTGAAGGCCTTCCTCGGCGGGATCGGTTGGACGGTGCGCGCGACGGCCGACAGCCCGATCGAAGGCGGCGACGGCAATCGCGAATTCCTGCTCTGGGCAGCGTTCGGATAGCAAAAGGGCCGCCAGGATCCGCCCGGCGGCCCAGTCGGACACCCCTGCTGGAATGTGTTCAGTCCACGACGGCGTATTTGCCGGTCGCGTCGCGGCAGACGCGCACGAAACGGGTCTGGGTGCGGCCGTCCGGCATGTAGATCGGGCTTTCGGCGAGGGTGCAGCCATCCGGCTCCACGGGACGCTCGGCGGCGCGATAGCGGTCGGCGTAGGGCTCGTCGCGCCAGGCGTCGTCGCGGGCTCGCGCTGCGGCCGAGTCGGCGTAGGCGTCGCGGCCGTAAGAGCTGCCGTTGTAGGCCACGGGCGGCGCCGGCGGCGGGTTGGAGTAGCCATCCGAGGAGACGCAGGCGGCGCTC
>DASVNS010000116.1:0-2098 GCA_036383735.1 Phenylobacterium sp.
CCGCGCGCTGCATGGCGATCTGCGCGACCTGATCGCGCGCACGCCGGGCGACGCCGTGACCGTCGGGCCGGACGACACCCTGCTCACCGCCTACAACCGCATGCGCCAGACCGACGTCAGCCAGCTGCCGGTGATCGACGACGGCCGGCTGATCGGGCTGATCGACGAGAGCGACCTGCTGGAAGCCGTCGAGGATCGCCGGCAGGACGCACGGTTCCGCCAACCCGTCTCGACGGCGATGACGGCCAAGCTGCATACGTTGCAGGCGGGCGAGCCGTTGGACAGACTGCTCCCGATCTTCGAACGCGATGAGGTGGCGATCGTCATGGAAGGCCGGGACTTCCTGGGCCTCATCACCCGCATCGACCTGATCAACTATCTGAGGAAGGCCGCGTGAGCGAAGACCAACACGGCAAGAACCGGCTCGACTTCGCCACCCGCGCCATCCATGGCGGCCAGCAACACGACCCCACCACCGGCGCCGTCATGCCGCCGATCTACGCGACCTCGACCTATGCGCAGTCCAGCCCGGGGGTCCATTCCGGCTTCGAATATTCGCGCAGCCAGAACCCGACCCGCTTCGCCCTGGAGCGCGGCCTGGCCGACTTGGAGAGCGGGACCAGGGGCTATGCCTTCGCCTCCGGCCTGGCGGCCATCGCCACCCTGCTGGAAGCCTTCGATGCGGGCGACCACATCATCGCCAGCGAAGACCTCTACGGCGGCTCGTTCCGGCTGTTCGACAAGGTGCGCAGCCGCTCGGCCGGCCTGCGGGTGAGCTATGTCGACCTGGCGGATGTGGCCGCGATCGAGGCCGCGATCGGGCCCCGGACCCGGATGGTCTGGGTGGAGACCCCCACCAATCCGCTGCTGCGGCTGGCCGACCTGGAAGCCATCGCCACCCTATGCAAGGCGCACGGCCTGATCGCGGCGGCCGACAACACCTTCGCCAGCCCCTACGCCCAGCGCCCGTTGGAGTACGGCTTCGACGCGGTCATGCACTCCACGACCAAGTACATCGGCGGCCATTCGGACATCGTGGGCGGTGCGCTGGTGGTGGGCGACAACGCCGAGTTCCGCGACCGGATCACCTTCCTGCAGAACGCGATCGGCTCGGTGGCCTCGCCCTTCGACAGCTTCCTGACGCTGCGCGGCATGAAGACCCTGGCGCTGCGCATGCAGCGGCACTGCGAGAACGGCCAGGTGATCGCCGAATGGCTGGAAGGCCGCCCGGAGGTGGCCAAGGTCATCTACCCCGGCCTGAAGAGCCACCCGCAGCACGAGCTGGCCAAGCGCCAGATGTCGGGCTTCGGCGGCATGGTCACCGCGGTGCTGGACCGCGACCTGGCCGGAACCCGGCGGATGCTGGAGCGGACCGAGCTGTTCACCCTGGCCGAGAGCCTGGGCGGCGTGGAGAGCCTGATCGAGCACCCCGCCATCATGACCCACGCCTCGATCCCGGCGGAAACCCGGGCGCGGATCGGCATCGTGGACGGCCTGATCCGGCTTTCGGTCGGCGTCGAGAACGTCGACGATCTGATCGCCGACCTGGAGCGGGCCTTGGGTTAGAGCGTGACAGCCTGAAGTGGATACCGGTTCAGGCGCCCGTCACGCTCTAAAGTTTTGAATTCGAGCCTTTTTATCTGGGTCAGGTGATTCCACCTGGCCCAGAAAGGCTCTACCCGCCGCGCAGCGCCTGCATGAGGCTGCCGGTGTAGGCGGCGTGGCCCACGTGGGTCAGGCGGGCCTCGAAATCGGCCCAGATGTCGCCGCCCAGGTCCCGCCAGCGACGGCAGAAGGCGTAGTCCTCCGACAGGTACTGTCCGGTCTCCGGCTCGATCATGGTGTCGAACACCATCACCGCCTCGGGCGCCAGCTTGTCGGCCATGTCGCCCATCCGGGCGCGCAACTCGGGGTGCGCGTCGACGATCCGCTGCATCGCCGGGCGGCCGATCATCAAGAAGCCCGTGCCGCCGTAGGCCACGCGCGCCATGCCGTTCTCGACCTCGACGCTCTTGTCGGCGGTGGGCAGGAAGCGGACGACGTAGCCGATGGCGGCGGCCTGGAGGTCGGCCACATCCGCCTTGGCCGCGGCGCGGAC
>DASVNS010000117.1:0-2568 GCA_036383735.1 Phenylobacterium sp.
AGGTCAGCGACGCCGAACTGGCGTCGGCCGCCACGGCGGGCATGGGCGGCAGCGGGGGTGGGGGCGGCGGTCAGTGCAACATGGTCGGCTGGCTCCAGCGCAAGCTGCGCCAGGACCGCCGCGTCCAGGCCGCCATGGCCGAGGCCCACCAGGGCCGCGCGATCCGCGTCTGGAACGGCGACTGGGTGCGCCACCCCGGCCAGGAGGGCGATGGCCTGGCCGCCGTCCGCGAGGCGATCATGTGGGAAGTGGCCTTCGCGCCGGAGGCCTGCCGCAGGCAGCGGGTGCGCGGCCTCATCGTGGTGTCGCTGGACGACGGCCCCGGCTCGGCCCGCGTGGTCGTGGGGGCCGGCGACTGGCGCTGGTCCGACCTGCTCTTCGCCAGGAGCCGCGGCGGCTAATCCGCCAGCAGCGCCGCGAGCTTCACCTGCAGGCGGCTTCCCACTCCAGGAACTCCGGCGTGTCGAGCAGGCGCTGGCAGTACTCGCCCGCCGCCCCGGCGTCCCCATAGTCGGACAGCTTCACCCCATAGGTCCGGAAGCGGGTCGCCACCGGCGTATAGAAGGCGTCGGCCACCGACCACGCGCCGGCCAGGAACGGTCCCCCGAACCGGGCCAGCAGCTCGTTCCACTGCGCGGTAATCCGGTGGATGTCCTTCTGCGTCGCCGGCGACAGCTCCACGGGCCTGGGCGCCACGTCCAGCGCCATCGGGCATTCGCCGCGCAGCGACGAGAACCCGGAGTGCATCTCGGCCGCCGCCGCCCGCGCCAGCGCCCGCGCCGCGGGGTCCGACGGCCATAGCCCGGGCGCCCTCTCCGCCAGGTATTCGCTGATGGCCAGGCTGTCCCAGACGGTCAGGTCGCCGTCCTTCAGCACCGGCACCAGGCCGGAGGGCGAATGCTGCCGGATGGCGACCTCGCTCATGTTGTTCTCCTGGCGAAGCTCGACCAGGGTCTCGGTGAACGGCAGCCCGGATCGCTTGATCACCAGCCAAGGCCGCAGCGACCACGTCGACCACTTCCTGGTTCCGATCACCAACTCCATCGGGCTCGCTCCATACGACTGTCTTGAAACACTTGAACCGTTGCGGCGCGCCGCTGGGCGCCATCTAGTTCGGACACCGCCCAAAAGAAAACCGGGGAGGCGCCGCGGCCGCTCATCCGACCAGGCGCAGCACCTCGTCCAATCGGGGGCTTGCGGTCTCCCTGGCAAATGCCGCCAGCGACATGAGCGCGAACGCATAAGCCGTTTCAGGCGCGCCCGACGTCAGCCTGCCCGCGCCGACCGCCCGGCGAAACCCGGCGGGGCTGAGAGCGCGGCGCGCCCCAGGGCTGGGGGTGAAGTGCTGACCAAGTCCGTCCAGAACAATGCAGCCATAGAAGAGCCGGGTCAGCAGCTTGATCACCTCCAGACGCGCCACGGCGGCCGCATCGGCGGTGACGCCCAGGGCCGTCTCAAGCAGCACGACCTGGGCGTCGGGGCTCTCGATCAGCTCCGTCGCGAGGATCGCCACATCCACCATCGGGTCGTTTCGAAAGCCCAGTTCCCAGTCGATGAGCCAGAGGCGCTCGCCATCGAACAGGAGGTTGCGGGGATTTGGGTCGTTGTGGCTGGAGACCAGCGCGGACGGCGTCCACCGAAGGACGCTGCGGATGCGGGTCAGTCCGATGCTGCAGGCTTCGAAATCGGCCGGCCCGACGTGCGGCGACGTCCTCAGCGCCGCCAGCATCTCCGCGATAGTGTCCGGATAATTGCCAAGGGCCGGGAACAGCGGCGCAGCCTGGACGCGCTCGACCAACTTCCCCAGGCCACGCGCCAGCCCGAGTTCACCGCCCGGATAGCCGGAGAGCGGCACACCTTCCACGAAGTCGATGATGGCGACGCCGTTCGCCGGGTCGGCGTGGCGTACGCGCGGGGCGGCTCCCGCCTCGGCTGCCACCCGCATGCACCCATAGGCGCGTTCGACATCGTGCAAGCCAACCCGCTCCGGCTCGACGCGCAGGACATAGCGGCGGTCCCTGACCTCGAAGCCCAGGATAGCCGCTCCCGAGACGCCGCCGCTGATGGGCTGGAAATCACTATGGGCGGCGGCGCCGAACGCGGTTTTGAGCGCCTCGAAAACAGCATTGCGGCGAGACTCGCCCAGCGACTTCAGATTTTCCATGGAAGATCCCGCACGGATACGACGCTCTCGAGCGTCCTGTTGAGAGGGAAGCGCCTGCGCCCCGCTAACCGGCTGTCGAGATCAGTGCGTCACACGTGTCGGGCCTTGCGAAGGTCCGGAACGCTACGGTTCGGTTCTGCGAGCGTCAAGAAGAGGTATGGCCGTGACCTATTGCGGACGCCACGCGCTCCAGGCGCCCCGGCCTCCCCCAACCCTCTCACTCCCGGCCCCGCTCCGCGTCCCGCCGCCGCTCGATCGCTTCGATCCCGGCCAGCACCGCCCCGGGCCGCCGCGGCGGTGGCTCCCACGCACCCGGCGGCTCGTCCACCACCACCCGCGTGACGGGATCGGCGTGCGAGGCCCGCACCCGCCGCCAGCCGTCCGCCCGGGTCTCCAGCCAGAAC
>DASVNS010000118.1:0-2505 GCA_036383735.1 Phenylobacterium sp.
GGCGGTCAGCTTGGGGTCGCGGCCCTTGACCGCGGCCTCGTAGAAGTCGGCGCGGGCCCGTTCGATGATCAACACGCCGGCGTCATAGGCCGTGAGCCCGTACTGCGACTGGAGGCGGGCCTTCTTGGCGTCGGGCAGCTCGGGCAGGGTCGCCTCGATGCGTTCGATCCACGCGGGGTCCAGCACCAGCGGCAGCAAGTCCGGGTCGGGGAAGTAGCGGTAATCGTGCGCCTCTTCCTTGGACCGCATCGAGCGCGTCTCGTTCCGGGTCGGATCGTAGAGCCGGGTCTCCTGGTCGATCTTGCCCCCGTCCTCGAGGATCTCGATCTGCCGGCGGGCCTCGTGCTCGATGGCCTGCTGGATGTAGCGGTACGAATTGACGTTCTTGATCTCGCAGCGGGTGCCCAGGTGGTTGAAGTCGCCGGTCTCGCGAAACTTCTCGTAGGCGCCGGGGCGACAAACCGAGACGTTCACGTCGGCGCGAAGGTTGCCCTTCTCCATGTCACCGTCGCAGGTGCCCAGATAGATCAGGATCGTGCGCAGCTTCTTGACGTAGGCGGCGGCTTCCTCGGACGAGCGCATGTCGGGCATCGACACGATCTCCATCAGCGCGGTGCCGGCGCGGTTCAGGTCCACGTAGGTGGCGTTGGGGTCCTGGTCATGCAGGCTCTTGCCGGCGTCCTGCTCCAGGTGCAGCCGTTCGATGCGCACAGTGAAGGTGGAGCCGTCGTCGCGCTCGACGGTGACCTCGCCGGCGCCGACGATGGGGTCCTTGAACTGGCTGATCTGATAGCCCTGCGGCAGGTCGGGATAGAAATAGTTCTTCCGGTCGAAGCGGGACCAATGATTGATCTGCGCCTTCAGCCCCAGGCCGGTCTTGATCGCCTGTTCGACGCAATGGCGGTTGATCACGGGCAGCATGCCGGGCATCGCCGCATCCACCAGGCTGACCTGGGCGTTCGGCTTGGCGCCGGCGCCGACGGCGGCGCCGGAGAACAGCTTGGCGTTCGACGCGACCTGGGCGTGGACCTCGAGGCCGAGGACGATTTCCCACGGTCCGGTTCGGCCCTGGATCAGCTTGGAGTTGGTCACGTCGTTCATGGCCTGCGTACTAGCGCCAGAGCCGCCTGAGCGGAAGCGCGCGCACGTCGCCTCTTGCGCAAATGCCTGCAATTAGCCTCAAAGTTGAGGAGCTCTTAGCGCCGCCCGGGGCCTTTCTGGATCAGATGGAATCATCCGATCCAGAAAGGGCCCAAATCAAAACTTTAGCGCGTGACGGGCGCCTGAACCGGTGTCCACTTCAGGCTGTAACGCTCCTAGACCGGGGAAAAGGATTACCGATGAAGACTCTTGCTATCGCCGCGGCGCTCGCCGTGGCCGCGGTGGCCGCGCCAGCTTACGCCCAGGACGAACACATGGGTCACCATATGCCGGCCGCAGCGTCGGACACGCCGGCCGCTGCGCCGACGCTGGCGAAGATCTCGGTCGAAACGACGCCGATCGGCGACATCATCAAGAACGAAAAGGCCAAGGCGGCGCTGGAAACGGCCGTCCCGCAGATCCCGCAGTTCTACGACCAGATCGCCACCATGACGCTGGCCCAGGTGGCCCCGCTCAGCCAAGGCGCCCTCGATGACGCCAAGCTCAAGGCCCTGCAGGCCGAGTTCGACAAGCTTCAGTAGAGCGACGTTGCTCCTCCCCCGTAGGAAACACTTCGGGGGAGGTGGATCGCGCCGCAGGCGCGAGACGGAGGGGGCGCAAGGCCGCCGCTCCGAGCTTGGGGCTTAGCGCCCCCTCCACCACTTCGTGGTCCCCCTCCCCCGTCGTCTGCGCGACGTGGGAGGAGCTAAATCACTTCACCACCACTTCTGGGGCTTGGCCCGGAAATCGGCGGCCTTCTCGATGGCCGAGCCGAGGGAGAACAGCGTCCCCTCGTCGAGGTTGCGCCCGATCAGTTGCAAGCCCAGCGGCAAGCCCTGCGCATCCACGCCGGCCGGCACGCTCATGCCCGGCAGGCCGGCCAGGTTCACCGTCACGGTGAAGATGTCGTTCAGGTACATGGCGACCGGATCGTCCGCGTTCTCGCCCAGCGCAAAGGCCGCGGACGGCGCGGTGGGGGTCAGCAGGGCGTCGACCTTCTGCCAGGCCTGGTCGAAGTCGTCGGCGATGCGGCGGCGGACCTTCAGGGCCTTGAGATAGTAGGCGTCGTAGTAGCCCGCCGACAGCACATAGGTGCCAATCAGGATCCGGCGCTTCACCTCGGCCCCGAAGCCCTCGGCGCGCGTCTTCTCGTAGGTCTCGGTCAGGGTCTGGCCCTCGACGCGCAGGCCGTAGCGCATGCCGTCGTAGCGGGCGAGGTTCGAGGACGCCTCGGCGGGGGCGATGATGTAGTAGGCGGGCAGCGCGTAGCGGGTGTGCGGCAGGCTGACCTCGACGATCTCGCAGCCGGCCTCCTTCAGCCAGGCGATCCCCTGCTCCCACAGCTTCTCGATCTCGGGAGGCATG
>DASVNS010000119.1:0-13117 GCA_036383735.1 Phenylobacterium sp.
GTCTCCTCGGTGACCACCACGTCGCGCAGGTCGTTGTCCGAGAAGGCCTTGTTGCCCAGGAAGTTCACCGAGAGGATGCCGCTCTTCGGGCCCTCTTCGATCTTGAAGATCAGGTCGACGCGCTTCTGCGGCAGTTCGATGATCTGCGGCGTCACGTTGGCCGAGATCCGGCCGGAGCGCCGATAAAGCTCGACGATCCGCTGCACGTCGCCCTGCACCTTGGCGCGGGTGAAGATGCCGCGCGGCCGCACGGTCACCTCGTCGCGCAGCTTGTCTTCCTTGAGGCCCTTGTTCCCTTCGAAGATCACCCGGTTGATGATCGGGTTCTCAACCACGGTGACGATCAGGTCGCCGTTCTGGAAGTTGACCGAGACGTCCGAGAACAGGTCGGTCCGAAACAGCGCCTTGATCGCGAGGTCGAGCTTGGCGGGGTCAACCGATTCGCCCGGCGCCAGCGGCAGGTAGGAGATCACGGTCGACTGCTCGATCCGCTCGTTCCCTTGCACCAGGATGCGCTGGATCACGCCGCCCTGCGTCTGCTGGGCGGCGGCCACACCTGGCGCGACGAGAGCGGTTGTCCCCAGAAGCAGGGCAAGACCGGAGGCAAGCGCGGCGCGGGAGGCGCGGGTTCTAAGCATCGAATCAGCCGTTTGAGGGGTGAACGGACCTATGAGAATAGGCGGCCGAACAGATTGAACACACTAAGGCGCTGCAAATCGTTCCAAGTGGCGAACAACATCAAACTGAGAACAAGCGCAAGGCCCACGCGGTACCCTGCCGCCTGAACCTTGGCGGCAAGAGGGCGCCGTGCGACGGCTTCATAGGCGTAGAACATGAGATGGCCGCCATCCAGAACCGGAATGGGCAGCAAATTCATGAAGCCGATCCCCACCGAGATCATGCCGATCAGCTGGAGTATCGTCAGCAGCCCATTTGCGATGAACGAGCCCGCGTCCGGCGACTCGGCGGCCGCCCGCTTGGCGAGATCACCCGAAAGCTGCGCCATGCCGAGCGGCCCGGCCAACTGGTCGGCCTTCTCCCGGCCTCCGATCAGGCGTCCGACGTAGACCAACGTGCGGGTGACGGTGGAGACGGTCTGATCCACGCCGCCGACCACGGCCTGCGGAAGGTCGTAGCGCCGGAGCGTCGTGTCTCCCGGGCGGCTTTCATGGCCCACGCCGAGCTTGCCCAGCATGTGGGTCTTGCCCACGACGTCCTTTATCGGGCCCCGCCGGGGTGTCGCAACGATCGCGACCTCTCGCCCGCCTCGCTGCACGATGAAATTCAACGGGGTGTCGGAACTGAGGATGACCTTGTCCATCAGCGCCTGAAAGCTTTCGACCTTGCGGCCATCGACGCTGACCACGACGTCGCCCGTCTGGAAGCCGGCCTGTTGCGCGGGGCTGTCGGGCAGCACGCTGTCGATCCGCGTGGAACTGACCGGCTGCCCGAACGCCATCAGCAGGGCCGCGAAGACGGTGATAGACAGCAGGAAGTTCGCGATCGGGCCGGCGGCCACGATGATCGCGCGCTGCCAGATCGGCTTGAAGTGGAAGTAGCGCGAGATCTCGGAGCCGCGCCCCTCATCGATCAACCTGCGCCGCATCTCGGCCAGGCCATCGGCGTCCGGGATGCTGGCGGCGTTCTCGTCGCCGGCGAAACGCACATAGCCGCCCAGCGGCAGCCAACCGACCCGCCACTGAACCCCGGATTTGTCCGTCCAGGCCGCGATGGAGCGTCCAAAGCCGATGGCGAAACGGTCGATCTTCGTCCCCAGGGCCTTGGCCGCCAGGAAGTGCCCAAGTTCATGGACGGTGATGACCACCCCGATCACGAGCAGGAAGGGGATGATGGAGAGCAGAACGTTCTGCATCAGCTGCATGGGGCGCTTCTACTCCATCAAGCCGCGAAAAGCCCGGCCATAACCTCGTCGGCCATGCGGCGGGCGGCGGCGTCGGTTTCGCGCGCGCTCTCGACCGCGTCGTTCGCCGTCGAAAACGTCTGGCTGCGGTCCATGCGCTCGAGGGTTTCCGCGACGACATCCGGGATATCGAGGAACCTGATCCGGCGATCGAGGAAGGCGGCGACCGCACGCTCGTTCGCCGCGTTCATCGCCGCCGGCGCCTGACCGCCCGTCGCCAGCGCCTGCTTGGCGATGGACAGCGCCGGGAACTTCTTCGGATCGGGGTGCTGGAAGGTCAGCGGCCCCGCGGTCACCAGGTCCAGCTTCGGCGCGGGCCACGGCAGCCGGTCGGGCCAGGCGAAGGCGCAGGCGATCGGCGGGCGCATGTCGGGCGGCCCCAGCTGAGCCAGCGTGGAGCCGTCGGCGTATTCCACCAGGCTGTGGATGATCTGCTGCGGGTGGACCAGGACTTCGATCCGCTCCGGCGGCATTGAGAACAGGTAGGCGGCCTCGATCACCTCGAGACCCTTGTTCATCATGGTCGCGGAATCGATCGAAATCTTGGCGCCCATCGAGAAGTTCGGGTGCGCCAGCGCCTGCTCCAGCGTCGCCTTGGCCATCTCTTCGCGGCTGGCGTCGCGGAACGGCCCCCCCGAAGACGTCAGGATCAACCGCGACACGTGCGCGGCGACCTGCGGGTCGAGCACCTGGAAGATCGCCGAGTGCTCCGAATCCACGGGGATCACCGCGCCGCCCGCCAACTTGGCCGTGCGCAGCAGCGAAGGCCCTGCGCAGACCAGGCTCTCCTTGTTCGCCAGGGCGATCACGGCCCCGGCCTTGGCCGCCGCCAATGTGGGGGCCAGGCCCGCAAAGCCGACGATCGCCGACATCACCCATTGGGCGTCGGCCGCGGCGACGTCGCTGACGGCCCGGGCGCCCGCCGCGGCGGCCACGCCCGAACCCTTCAACCGCTCGCGCAGCTCGGGCAGCAACGTCTCGTCCTCGATCACAGCCACCTGCGGCCGCCAGCGCAGCGCCTGCTCGGCCAGCCGCGCCACATTGCGGCCCGCGGTCAGGCCGACCACCTCGACCTCCACACCCGCCTGCTCGAACAGGTCGAGGGTGGAGACCCCGATCGAGCCGGTGGATCCCAGGACGCTGACCTTACGCGGCAGGCTCAATGTCCCCATCCCCAATGGTTCGCCAGCCGCAACACGGCCATTACGACGACGGCGAACATCAGCCCATCCACACGATCGAGCAACCCGCCATGTCCCGGGATCAGGTCGCCGGAGTCCTTGACGCCGAAACGCCGCTTGATCGCCGATTCCCAGAGATCGCCGGCCATGGTCGCCAGTCCCACCGTCAGGCCGATGAAGGCAGCGGCCCAGACGTTCAGTTGGAAAACCGACATGCCGGCCATAAGGCTCCCTGCGGCGGTGGCCGCCAACAGTCCGCCGGCGAACCCCGACCAGGTCTTGTTGGGCGAAAACCGGGGCCAGAGCTTGGGACCCTTCAGCACACTTCCCACCGCGAAGGCTCCGATATCCGCCGCCCAGGTGGCGGCGAACAGCATCATGATCCACCAATGCCCCTGGTGCGACATCACCTGGGCCGTATCCCGCAGCCAGACGAGGCACAGCGCGGCGGGCGCGATGTAGAGGACACCGAACGCGGCGTCGGCGGGACGCTCCGCCACCCCGCGGGCGACGACTGCAACCCCGGCGGCGGTCAGGGCGATGGCCCCCCAGGCCCAGGTGAAGTTGCCGCGATACCCCACGAAAACCGCGATCAAGACCGCGGCCGCCACCGCCGCCGCAACCCGGGTGGGCGCCCCCGGCGCGCTCATTCCGCCCCACTCGATGGCGAGCAAGGCCACTCCGATCGCGATCAGCACGAGGTAGGGCCAGCCGCCGAACCAGGCTGCCGCCAGCGCAGCCGGCACCAGCACCACGGCCGACGCGACGCGCAGGCCGAGGTTGGACCAGTCGAACCGCTTAACCGGCGGCGAGGACGTCATCGGCAACGATTGCGCCATAGCGCCGATCCCGCGCGGCAAACTCCGCCAGCGCGGCCTTGAGATGGTCTTCCCCATAGTCCGGCCAGAGCACGTCCTGGAACACCAGTTCGGCGTAGGCGGCTTCCCACAGAAGGAAGTTCGACAGCCGCTGTTCTCCCGACGGCCGCACGATCAGGTCCGGCGGCCGGCCGCCCGCCGTCGCCAACAGCTTCCCGAACATCGCTTCGTCCAGATCGCCCGGAGAGCTCCGGCCCGCAGCCACCTCCTCCGCGAATCGGCGCGCGGCCGCGGCGATGTCGGCCTGGCCGCCATAGTTGAAGGCGATGTTCAGGTTGAAGGCGGTGTTGTCCGTCGTGCGCGCATGCGCGTCGTCGATCAGCTTCAGGAGGTCCTGCGACAGGCCTTCGCGCCGGCCGATCACGCGCACCCGCACGCCCTCGCGGTGCAATCGCGCCAGGTCGCTCTCGAAGTAGCGCTTCGGCAGCGCCATCAACTCGGCCACCTCGGCGGCCGGCCGGCTCCAGTTCTCGGTGGAGAATCCGAACACGGTCAGCGAACCGACGCCCAGCTTGGCTGCGGCCGAGACCGTGCGTTTCAGCGCCTCGACGCCGGCCCGATGGCCCAGCGAACGGGGCAGGCCACGTTGCTTGGCCCAGCGGCCGTTGCCGTCCATGACGATGGCCACGTGCAACGCCGGGACTTTCGTCTCGGCATCGCTCGGGACGTCCGCGGACGGTGGCTTCTCGGCGGCGGCCATGTGGGGAACGCTAATCCTTACGCGGGCGTCAAACGTGCATGATCTCTTGTTCTTTTGTTTTCAAGGCTTCGTCCACGCGCTTGATGGCTTCGTCGGTGATCTTCTGCACCTCGGTCTCGAAACGCTTCTCTTCGTCCTGGCTGATCACGCCGTCCTTCTCCGCCTTGCGGCAGTCGTCGTTGGCGTCGCGACGCACGTTGCGCACCGCCACCCGCTGCTGTTCGGCGTACTTGCCCGCGAGTTTCGCCAGGTCCTTGCGGCGCTCCTCGGTGAGCGGCGGGATCGGAAGGCGCAGGGTGGCGCCGTCCACAACCGGGTTCAGGCCCAGGTCGGACGACCGGATCGCCTTTTCCACCGAGACCACCAGGGCGCGGTCCCAGACGCTGACGGTGATCATCCGCGGCTCGGGGACGCTGATGGCGGACACCTGGTTCAACGGTGTGGAGGCGCCGTAGGCATCGACGCGGATCTGGTCGAGCAGGCTGGCCGAGGCGCGGCCGGTGCGCAGCGAGCCGAACTCCTCGAGCAGCGCCCCGATGGCCTTGTCCATGCGGTCCTTGTACTTCGAAAGCACGGGCTTCTCGGTCGTGGCCATGCGGCGTCTCCGTCTTTGGGATGTCTCTGAAGGCCGACTTTAGCGGCTAGGCTATGGTGGTGAAAACGCCTTCGCCATTCAGCACCGTCAGCAAGTTGCCGCGTTCGCGGATGTTGAACACCACAATCGGGATATGGTTGTCGCGCATCAGGCTCACCGCCGACGCGTCCATGACCGTGAGGTTCTTGGCCAGCACGTCCTGATAACTCAAGGTGTCATAGCGCTCGGCCCCGGCGTCCTTCTTCGGATCGGCCGTATAGACCCCGTCGACGCTGGTGCCTTTCAACAGCACCTCGCAGCCCATCTCGGCGGCGCGCAGGGCGGCGCCCGAATCGGTCGTGAAAAACGGCGCCCCGACGCCGGCGGCGAAGATCACCACCCGTCCCTTCTCCAGGTGGCGAAGCGCGCGACGACGGATGTAGGGCTCGCACACCGCCTCCATCGGAATGGCGGACTGCACGCGGGTATAGACCCCGATCTTTTCGAGCGACGCCTGCAACGCCAGCGCGTTCATGACCGTGGCCAGCATGCCCATGTAGTCGGCGCTGGCGCGCTCCATCCCCGCTTCGGCCAGGGCCGCGCCGCGGAAGATGTTGCCGCCGCCCACCACGACGCAGACCTGAACCCCGGCCTTGACGACCTGGGCGATCTCTTCGGAAACGGCGCCCAGCGTCTTCGGATCGATCCCGAAGCTGTCGCCCCCCACACCCGCCTCGCCCGAGAGCTTCAGCAGGACGCGTTTGTAGCGGGGGGCGTCGGCCATGTGGGAGTCCTGACAAGCGGCGGGAGGAACATACAACAGGGGCGCGGCGCGTCTAACGCACCGCGCCCCCGGGAGTCGGTCGGCAGGTTTAGGAGGCGCTGGTCATCGACGCCACTTCGGCGGCGAAGTCATCGACCTTCTTCTCCACGCCCTCACCCAGGGCGAAGCGCACGAAGCTCTTCAGGACGACCGGCGAACCGGTTTCCTTCGCGGTCTCGGCGACCAACTGCTCGATGGTCTGGTCCGGGTTCATGACGAAGGGTTGCTTCAGGAGCACCACTTCTTCCTGCCACTTGCGGATCCGGCCCTCGACCATCTTCTCGGCGATTTCGCGGGGCTTGCCCGATTCCATCGCGGTCTGGGTCTGGATCTCGCGTTCCTTCGCCACGACCGCAGGGTCGAGTTCGTCGGTCGACAGCGCCAGCGGCGCGGTGGCCGCCACGTGCATCGCGATCTTCTTGCCGACGTCCTGCAGCTTGGCCGCGTCACCGCCGCCTTCCATCGCCACCAGCACGCCCATGCGGGCGACACCGTCGCCTTGCGCATTGTGCAGGTAGAGCGCCACGGCGCCCTGGCTCACGGCCAGCTTCACCGAGCGGCGCAGCTGCATGTTCTCACCGATGGTCGCGATCAGGTTCGTGATCGTGTCCTGAACGACTTCGCCCTTCGACGTCTTGGCGTTGCGGATAGCGTCCACGTCGCCGTCAACCGTCAGCGCCACGTCCGCGAAGTCGCGGGCCGCGGCCTGGAAGCCGTCGTTCTTGGCCACGAAGTCGGTCTCGGCGTTGAACTCGACCAGCGCGCCGGTCTTGCCGTCCGCCGAGATCTTGCCGGCCACCAGGCCTTCGGCCGCAGCGCGGTCGGCTTTCTTCGCCGCCTTCGCCATGCCCTTGGTCCGCAGCCAGTCCATGGAGGCTTCGACGTCGCCGCCGTTCTCCTGCAGGGCCTTCTTGCAGTCCATCATGCCGGCGCCGGATTTTTCGCGCAGGTCCTTGACCAGCGCAGCGGTGATTTCCGCCATCGTCAGCTCCTTGTGAATCTCAGAATCACGACGGACCCCAAGTGAGGGCCCGTCGTCAGGGTTTCGTGACAGCCAGGCGCCGCGAGGCGCTTAGCCGGCCTGTTCTTCGCTCGCCGCATCCGCCGCGGGCGCTTCGGCGCCGGTCATCTCGGCTTCGAGGGCCGCGGCTTCCGGCGCGGTGATCTCGGGTTCAGCCGCCACTTGCGGCGTCAGCTCGCGGGCCAGCGTCGGCTCCATCGGGGCCTCCGAAGCGCCGAGGTCCACGCCGGACGCGGATTGACCGGCCGCCAGGCCGTCCAGCACCGCGTCGGCCAGCAGGTCGCAATAGAGCTGGATCGCGCGGGCCGCGTCGTCATTGCCGGGGATCGGATAGGTGATGCCGTCCGGGTTCGAGTTGGTGTCGAGGATCGCGATCACCGGGATGTTCAGCTTGCGGGCTTCCTGGATCGCGATCGCTTCCTTGTTGGTGTCGATCACGAACATCAGGTCGGGGATGCCGCCCATGTCCTTGATGCCGCCCAGGCTCAGTTCCAGCTTGTCGCGCTCACGCGTCAGCTGCAGCAGTTCCTTCTTGGAACGGCCTTGGCCTTCGCCGCCGACCAGGACGTCGACTTCGCGCAGACGCGCGATCGAGCCCGAGACGGTGCGCCAGTTCGTGAGCGTGCCGCCCAGCCAACGGTGGTTGACGTAATACTGGGCGCAGCGGCGGGCGGCCGTGGCGATCGGCTCCGAGGCCTGGCGCTTGGTGCCCACGAACAGGATGCGGCCACCCCCGGCGGCGACTTCGCGCACCTTCACCAGGGCCTGGTGCAGCAGCGGGATCGACTGCGAGAGGTCGATGATGTGGATGTTGGAGCGCGAGCCGAAGATGTACTTGTCCATCTTCGGGTTCCAGCGGTGCGTCTGGTGGCCGAAGTGGGCGCCGGCTTCCAGCATCTGGCGCATGGAGAATTCAGGCAGAGCCATGGTCTGTGTCTCGTCTTTCTTCCGGTTGGACCGCCGCAGGTAAACCCTCCGAAGAGGACCGGAACGGACTAGGACGGGATGTCTCCCCGACCAAGCCGAACACCTGCGTGTGGATTGGAGCGGCGCATGTAGGGCTAAAAGCCCCGAAAATCAAGCCGTCCGCGCGCTCTCCCCGCCGGCCGACCGCGCGGGCGAGGGGGAAGAGTTGCAGATGGCAGTTAGGGCTTTTTCCTGCGGTCCGCGCCGAAGACGCTGGCGGGTTTGTAGGGCTCGTAGGGCTTGAACGGCTCGGCTTTGGGTGTCGCCGGCGGCCCATAGATCCTGGCCGTGGTGGAACCGCCATAGGCCGGCGTCGCGGCTGGCGCCGGGACGCCGTAACTCGCTGGCGGTCGCGATGCGGCGGTCCCCGTCGGTCCCCACCGATTCTTTGGCGCATTGGACCCAAACTCGGCTGCCGCCGGACCCGCCGCCAGCATCACGGCCGCGATCACTGCGAGTTCAAGCTTCATGGTCGTCCCTCCCGTTGGATCTGCAACCTTAGGATATGCAATCTTTACGAGCCATGACCTTTGGACGCATCCGGTTGTCATAGCGCCGGCCGTCACAGGTCTTCGACGAAGACCACGCCGGGCGCGGTCTTGATTGCCCCTCGAACCGCTCCGTCCAGCGTGAAGCGGCCGGGCAGCTTCAGCTCCACCTCGCGGCCCCGGTCCAATCCCGCCACCAGGATGATCTCGCCGCCGCGGGCATTGCCGACCGCCTCCAGCCGGCGCTTCAACGCCTCGATCTCGGCGCTCCGGGGGGCCACGTGCACCCGCAGCCCGGCCACCACGTTCTCGACGGCCTTCTCCACCGGCTCGACGCTTTCGCCGAAGAACCGTACCTCGCCGTCGCTGGCCTTGGCGCGCACCCGGATCGACACCGCCTTGCCGGGCTCGAGCATGTCACGGCACTTCCTCAGCGACTCCGGCGGGAACAGCACCTCGTACTCACCGGTCGGGTCGGAGAAGGTGACGAAGGCGAACTTCTCGCCGGAACGGGATGGTCGCTCCTGCTTGCGCCGGATCACGCCCGCCATCCGCAGGGCTTCCGCCCCGGCCAACGCCTTGGCGATCGCGTCGGTCAGCAGGTCGGTGCGCTTGCGGCGCAGCGCCTCGACCAGGTCGTCCAGCGGATGGCCCGACAGGTAGAACCCCACGGCCAGCAGCTCCTCGTCCAGCCGCTCGGTGGGCGTCCAGGCGTCGCGGCGCGGCATCTTCCGCTCGACCGCCTGGCGCGCGTCGCCTTTGTCCGAGGCGAAGAAGTCGGCCTGGTCCGAGGTCTCGCGCGCGTTCACCCCCTGGCCATGGGCGACCAGGTAATCCGCCGCCTCGATCAGTTGCGCGCGGTTCTCATGGATCGTGTCGAACGCCCCGGCGCGGGCCAGCGTCTCGAAGGTGCGCTTGTTCACCTGTCGCGGGTCCACCCGCTCGACGAAGTCGAAGATGTCGGTGAACGGTCCGCCCTGGCGGCGCACCTGCACCACGTGCTCCATCGCCTGCATGCCGACATTGCGGATCGCGCCCAAGGCGTAGAGCACCTCGCCCTCTCCGCTTTCATTGGCCTCCACCTCGAAGTCCGCTGCGGAGCGGTTCACGCAAGGGGGCCGGATCTTCACCCCGAACCGCTTGGCGTCCTGGTAGAACACCGACAGCTTGTCGGTGTTGGCGATATCCAGGCTCATCGAGGCCGCGAAGAACTCGACCGGCGCATTCGCCTTCAGCCAGGCGGTCTGATAGCTGACCACCGCATAGGCCGCCGCGTGCGACTTGTTGAAGCCGTAGCCGGCGAACTTGTCGACCAGGTCGAAGATCGCTCCGGATTGGGCCGACGGCACGCCCTTGGCCTCGGCGCCCGAGACGAAGCGCGCGCGCTGCTGCTCCATCTCCTCTTTCTTCTTCTTGCCCATCGCCCGGCGCAGCAGGTCGGCTTCGCCGAGGCTGTAGCCCGCCAGGATCTGGGCGATCTGCATCACCTGTTCCTGGTAGACGATGATGCCGTAGGTCTCCTTCAACACCCCTTCGAGGGTGGGATGGAGGTAGTCGATGGGCTTGCGGCCGAACTTGCAATCGACGAACGCCGGGATGTTGTCCATCGGCCCAGGCCGGTAGAGCGACACGATGGCGGTGACGTCCTCGATCGACCCGGGGCGAAGCTGGCGCAGGGTGTCGCGCATCCCCTGCCCTTCCAACTGGAAGACGCCGATGGTCTGGGCGTTGCTCATCAACTCGTAAGACGGCCCGTCGTCCAGCGGCAGCGACGCGATGTCGACGGCAGCGCCCCGCTTCTCCAGGTGCTTGACCGCCCGGTCGATGACCGTGAGCGTCTTCAGGCCGAGGAAGTCGAACTTCACCAGCCCGGCGCTCTCCACCCACTTCATGTTGAACTGGGTGGCCGGCAGCTCGGAGCGCGGATCGCGGTACAGCGGCGTGAGCCGGGTCAGCGGCCGATCGCCGATCACCACGCCTGCGGCGTGGGTGGAGGCGTTGCGGTAGAGGCCTTCCAATTCCAGGGCGATGTCCAGCAGGCGGGCCACGCCCTCGTCGCGCTGGCGCTCCTCGCGCAGGCGCGGCTCGATCTCGATCGCCTGGGCCAGGGTCACGGGGTTGGCGGGGTTGGCCGGCACCATCTTGGCCAGGCGGTCCACGTGGCCCAGCGGCAGCTGCAGCACCCGGCCGACGTCGCGCAACACGGCGCGCGCCTGCAGCGTGCCGAAGGTAATGATCTGGGCGACCTTGTCGGCGCCATAGCGCTGCTGGACATAGGAGATCACCTCCTCGCGGCGCTCCTGGCAGAAGTCGATGTCGAAGTCGGGCATCGAGACCCGCTCCGGATTCAGGAAACGTTCGAACAGCAGGCCATACTGCAGCGGGTCCAGGTCGGTGATGGTGAGCGAATAGGCCACCAGCGACCCCGCGCCCGAACCCCGCCCCGGCCCCACCGGGATGCCGCGCGCCTTGGCCCACTTGATGAAGTCCGACACGATCAGGAAGTAGCCGGGGAACCCCATCTGGGTGATCACCTGGATCTCGCGTTCCAGGCGGGCTTCGTAGTCCGCAGATGGGAACACGTTGGCGCGGCCCACGGCCATGCGGGCCTTCAGACCCTCGCGGGCCTGGTGGGCCAGTTCGTCCGCCTCGGACCGCTCGCCGGCCGTGAAGCGCGGCAGCAGCGGATCGCGCTTCGACACCATGAACGCGCAGCGCCGGGCGATATCCAGGGTGTTGTCGCAGGCTTCCGGGATATCCGCGAACAGCGCCCGCATCTCCGCCGCGGACTTGAAGCCGTGCTCGGGGGTCACGCGGCGCCGCTCGTCCTGGCCGACGAAACTGCCGTCGGCGATGCACAGCAGCACGTCGTGCGCCGCATAGGCCTTGGCGTTCCTGAAATAGACGTCGTTGGTGGCGACCAGCGGCACGTCCTGGTCGTAGGCGAAGGCGACCAGCTCGCCCTCGGCCGCCGCCTCGTGCGCCGTCCCGTGACGCTGCAGCTCCACATAGAACCGGTCGCCGAACACCCGCTTCATCTCGGCAAGGGCCGCGCAACCTTCCTTGACCTTGCCCGCCGCGAACAGGTGGTCCGCCGGACCGTCCGGCCCGCCCGACAGCAGGATCAGCCCTTCGGAGAACCGGCAGACCGTCTCCCAGGGGACGTGCGGCTCCTCGGTGGCCTCGATGTTCAGGTAGGCGAACGACGAGAGGTCGCAGAGGTTGAGATAGCCCTGCTCGCTCTGGGCCAGCAGCACGACCGTCGGGGTCTTGGCCCAGCGCTCGGGCGGCGCCTCGCCGATCCCGCTGACCGGCAGGGCGCAGCCGACGATCGGCTGGACCCCCTCGGCCTTGGTCGCCACCGAGAACTCCAGCGCACCGCACAGGTTGGCGCGGTCTGCGATGGCCAGGGCGGGCATGTGGTCGGCCTTGGCGAGCCCGCCGATTTTGTCGGCCTTGATGGCCCCTTCGAGCAGCGAATAGGCGGAGCGGACCCTGAGATGGACGAAGCCTCCGACGCCGTCCTGCACCTTCGCCATCTCCCCCATTCGCACGGCCCTCAGCCCATCAGGCCGGCCACCGAGCAGACCATCCAGACAAAGCTCGCCACCGAAGCAAACGCCAGCGATTCCCGGGCCAGACGAACCATCTTGCCAATCCTCTTGTTGAGCGCCTGTGGAGAACCCATCCGCGCGTTCCGTCTTCGTTCTTATTCTCCTTTTGTTCCCATCGTCAAGCGGGATATCCACCGGCCATCCCCAGGCTGGGCGGCCAGGCTCCCGCGCAAAGCAAAGGCCCCGGAGATCGCTCTCCGGGGCCTTGTTCTTCGAGCCTTGCTGCGATCGGGCCTAGCCGACCACGCCGTGGGCCAGCACCGCCAGCAACAGCAGCGCCACGATGTTGGTGATCTTGATCATCGGGTTCACGGCAGGACCCGCCGTGTCCTTGTAGGGGTCGCCGACGGTGTCGCCGGTGACGGCGGCCTTGTGAGCCTCCGAACCCTTGCCGCCGTGGTGGCCTTCCTCGATCAGCTTCTTGGCGTTGTCCCAGGCGCCGCCGCCGGAGGTCATCGAGATGGCGACAAACAGGCCCGTGACGATCACGCCCATCAGCATCGCGCCCAGCGAGGCGAAGCCGTTCACCTTGCCGGCGATGGCGGTGATCACGAAGAACAGCACCACCGGGGAGACCACCGGCAGCAGCGACGGGACGATCATCTCCCGGATCGCGGCGCTGGTCAGGATACTGACGGCGCGCCCGTATTCGGGCTTCACCTCACCCGTCATGATGCCGGGGTTCTCGCGGAACTGGCGGCGAACTTCCTCCACAACGGACTCAGCAGCCCGGCCGACCGCAGTCATGGACATACCGCCGAACAGGAACGGGAGCAGACCACCGAACAGCAAGCCCACCACCACGTAGGGATTGGAGAGGTCGAACGCGACCGCGCCCAGGCCTTCGAAGTAGGAACCCGGATCGGCATTGGCGGCGAAGTATTTCAGGTCCTCGGTATAGGCGGCGAAGAGCACCAGGGCGCCCAGGCCGGCAGACCCGATGGCATAGCC
>DASVNS010000120.1:0-1981 GCA_036383735.1 Phenylobacterium sp.
GCGCGCGCTCGCCTTCCCGCTTCCGGTCGGCGACCAGCTTCGCCTCCAGCGCCACGCTCTGGCGCACCGAGCGCGAGACCGTGTGGAACGCCCGCGAGAAGTCGGCGCGCGCCTGTGGCGTCTCCGCCGTCAGGGCGTCCAGCGCGATCCGCTCGGCCAACTCCAGCCCCAGCTCGGAAAGCCGGCCCAGGATGCGCGCGTGGCGCTCGGCGATGTCCTTGTCGCTTGACATGAACAAAACAGGAACATCAATCCTCGCCGATGTCAAGGTTTCTCGCGCCCGCCCGGCACGAGGCCTCCCGCACCTGGGGGACGCAGGGACTGGAATCCGCCGTTATCTGAGCGCCTGGCGGCAGGGCCGCCAAAACCGGAAGCAAAATCGGGAGTGAGACGATGAAGAAGGCTCCGTTCGCCGCCTTGGCGGCCTCCTGCGCCGCGACCGCCCTCTACGCCGCACCGCCAGCCTTCGCCGGCGAGGTGAACGGCAGGGGCCAGCCGATCCCGGCCACCGACGTCGCGGCCTCGGCCTGCGCCTTCTCCGGCCAGAACGACCATCCCGTGAACCCACCGGAAGGCGACTTCCCCGGCCGGGTGCAAAGCTTTGGGGCCTTCCTCAAGTTCCTGGCCGAGATCATGGGCTTCCGGATCCTTCCGCTCGACGCCCCCAACTACCCGGGCGTGGGCTGCAACCCGAACGCCGAACTCGAGGCGTGAGCGCGGCGGGGGGTGGCCCTTTGCCGATGGCGGCGGCGGCGGACCGCTACTTTGTGACTATGACCTGGAAGTCAGGGATCGCGTCGAACACCGCGCCGCCCCGGGTCGGGCAGAGCGCGGCGCTTTCCAGGAGACGTGATTCCAGTTGGTCGAAGGTGAGATGGGTGCCTTGCGCGGCCTTGGCCGCCGCGATGCCCCGGACGACCGACCCGAGAGCGTCGCGCGAGATGCGGTCGGGAATTAAATGCACTGTCACCGTAATTCATCGGCAGCGCGGTCAGCCAAGGCGTCGGGATTGCGCTCGGCGTGCAGGACCGCTTCAGTTGGAAGGGCGTCGCCATCTCGGCCATTTCCGCCGGCCTCACCGGCGGGGCCGAGCTGAAGTTCGGTGCCGCGTCGGGTTTTGTGGAGGGGGCCGTTCGCGGGGCCGCGATCAATGCGGCGACGCAAGGGATCGCCGTCGCCACCGGCCTTCAGAAGCGTTTCGACTGGGCCGGCGTCGCTGTCGCCGGGGTGGCCAGCGGAGTTATAAGCGGCTTGGGTTCGGTGCTGCCGGGAGCCGGAGCGCCAGCCCTCAGCCGAGCCGGCCTGGCGAACTCCGCCCTCAGCGGCGCGGCGGGCGCCGTCGCCGGCGCGGCGACGCGCTCGCTGCTGACCGGCACGAACTTTGGCGACAACATCCTCGCCGCCTTGCCCGACGTCATCGGCGCCACGGCCGGGAACGCCATCGGGGGCGCCATCCTACAGCGTCAGGAACAGGTTGCTCACGATCGCGCGACCGCCGCGCGGCACGCCAATGGGGACTATCTGACAGAGTCCTTGCAGGGGGCTGCGGCTCGCTATGTCGCCGATCATCCGATCCGACTCGATGCTTTGAACGGTCTGGCCGACACTCGGGCCAGCATCGACGCACTGTTGACCGGGAATTTCGTCACTCAAGCCAGCGGAGTTGGAGCGTTGGCAGGGGGTTCGGGGGCGGACAGTCTGTCCGCGCTTCAGCTTGGCGTAGATGCGGCCAACAAATCTGCGAATCGAATAACGGAAGCTCAGCTTAAGAAAATATTCCCTCAAGCTAGATCGACTTCAGTAACCGCGTTCGTTGATCCAATAAATTCAGCGTTCCAAAAATTCGGACTGGATAGTGTCTACGAGCAAGCAGCCTTCCTCGGTCAAGCTGCAATTGAAAATCCCACGCTAGGGGCTCGGGAGGAGCCCTACTATAGGACGTTCAATACCGCTAATGCCGCTCATCCAACATTATTCCCAA
>DASVNS010000121.1:0-6080 GCA_036383735.1 Phenylobacterium sp.
CGCGGCTCGAACGCCTTGAACTTCAAGTCCGGCCGATCCGGCGGAATCAGCTGGGTCAGTTCATCCAGGCCCAGCAGGCCTTTCATCACGATGATGTCTTCGGGATTGGCGTGCAGGCTGGCCGAGATGAAGCCGCGCAGCTCCTCGGGGGTCGAGGCCTCGAGCTCCACGCGGACCACCGATCCCAGGCGCCGCTGCTTCAACCGGGCCTCGAATTCGCGCACCAGGTCCTCGGCCTCTTCCTCGATCTCCACATCGGAGTCGCGGATGAGCCGGAAGACGCCCTGCTCCTCGATCTCGCAACCGGGGAACAGGTGGTCCAGGAACAGGGTGACCATGCTCTCCAGCGAGATCACCCGGCGCTGGGACTTGCGCCGCGTCGGTTGCCGGCCGGGCGTCACATCCCAGAATCGCGCCACCTGGGCGGGCAGGGGCGCCAGGGCATAGAGCTGCCGGCCGTCCGAAATCCGGCGGATCTTCAGCACCAGCGAGAACGCCAGGTTCGGGATGAACGGGAACGGGTGCGCCGGGTCGATGGCCAGCGGCGTCAGGACTGGGAACAGCTCGCTCAGGAACCGCTCCTCCAGGCCCTCGCGCTCGGCCGGCGTCACCGCGGCGGCGGAGACGTAATGCAGGCCTTCGGTGGCGAGTTCGGCGCACAGCTCGCGCCAGCGGGTCTGCTGGTCGGCCATCAGGTCGCTGGCGGCCGCATTGACCAGCAGCAGCTGCTCGGTGGCGGTCAACCCGTCCTCGCTGACCGTGCGGACGCCTTCGCGCACCTGCGCCTTCAGGCCCGCGACCCGGACCATGTAGAATTCGTCGAGATTGTTGGCGCTGATCGCCAGGAACCGCAGCCTCTCCAGCAGCGGATGGCGCGGGTTCATGCTTTCGGCGAGCACCCGGCGGTTGAAGGCCAGCCACGAAAGCTCGCGGTTGAAGAACCGCGCCGGGCTGGCGGCCAGCTCTTCAAGGCACGTCGACGCCGCCTCGGCCTGCGCCGGGGCCAGGGCCAGGGCGCTCATCGGTGCGACGTCGTTCGGCGGAGACATAGTGATTCCCTGGTGCGTCAGGCGTTGCGCAAGCGTGCGCGGGAAAGGTTAAGGTCGTTCTTGCGACCGTCTGAAGACGGCCAGAAGGGTTTCATCTTGCGGAACGCTTTCAGGGCCTTGTTGGCCGCATCGAGCACGGCGGCCTCGTCGCCCGTCAAGCGCCCGACCTCCAGGCCGGCAGCGAAGGCCAACTCGCCGGAGCGCCGGCCCACCGCCCGCATCGCCACGGTCCTGGCGACCGCCATGTCGTTCAATTCCCCCAGCTGGTCCTGCAAGGCCTTGAGAGCGGCGACGAACCGCTGCCGCAGCTTGGGGTGACGCGGGAACGCCTCTCCGAAGAACGAGGCGGCATAGCGCAACTTCTTCGCTTGCTTGCGCAGGTCGTGGCGCGCCGCGGCGTCGATCTCCAGGAACTTGCGCGAGCCGCGGCGCAGGCGGCGGTCGAACTTGCTCAGGACCGGCGCGGCCAGGGCGGCGGCCGAGCCCTCCCGTAGCTCGCGCCGCTCGCCGTCGGCCAGTCGTCGCCAGCCGCCGACCTCGATCCACTCGGCCAGGGCGAGCAGCAGCGTTTGGAAGCGCCCTGACCGCACCGCCGCCAGCGCGCGCTCATAGGCCTCGGCCTGGGCGATGCGCAGGGCGCGGAAGAGCGCGGCGCGAACAGCATTCTCCTCGATCTCGTCGGGCGTGGCGGCCCGCTGCAGAAAGACGTCGATGTCACGCGCCTCGGCCAGTTCTCCGGCCAGCCAGCGGGTTTCACCGCGCGCCGCGTTGAGCCCGTCGGGGTCCAGCATGTCCTTGAACACCGAGAGCGCCGCCCGAAACCGCCGCAGGCCGACGCGCATCTGATGCAGGACGTCCGGGTTGTGGGCCCGCTGCAGCAGCCGCGCGTTGCCGGCCACCTGGATCAGCGCATCGCGGGCGATCTGCTGGAACGCCTGCTCGCCCGTCGTTTCCGGCAGCACCGCCGACGCCTGGGTCCTGAGCGCGGCGACGCCGTCGTGGCCGGCCAGGCGATAGCCGCGCTCGGCCTTGCTCTCGAACGCCAGCGTCAGCGCGGCCTTGGCCTGAAGGGTGCGGG
Organism: Phenylobacterium sp.; assembly: GCA_036383735.1. GTDB lineage: Bacteria > Pseudomonadota > Alphaproteobacteria > Caulobacterales > Caulobacteraceae > Phenylobacterium. The sequence continues at coordinate 2,128 of DASVNS010000121.1, forward strand.
CGAGGGCGAACAGGTCCTGCGGCGAGCCGGCCTGAAGCTCCAGCTCCATCTCGGCGATGGGCTCCCGGCGGTCGCCGGCCACGATCAAGCCGGTGTCGAACACGACCTCGATACGCGTGCGGCCCTTGGTCCAGATGTGGGTCCGCCGCTCAACCTGCACGGTGAAGACGGGTCCCAGGGGGGCGTCGCCGATCGCGCCGGCCGCGGGCGTGCCGGCGAGGGCGGAAAGGTCCACATCCTGCCCGGGAGCCTCGAACTCCCATTCGTCGCGTTCGAAGAGCCCGCCGTCCGCGCGATGCTTCAGCGTCTGGATGTAGGTGTCGGCCTTGCGCCGGACGCGCAGGCTGAAGCCGCCGTCGCGCAGCGCATGGCTGGGGGTGTCGAAGTAGACGGCGTGAAGCTGGGAGATCGCGGCGTTCGCGAGGGGAAAAGCCGCCCCCTGCAGCGCCTCGACGGCGCCGGCGCCGAGCTGGAACTTGATTTCCAGCTCCGGGGCGGCCTTGACCGGTTTCCGCGCGAGCATACGGCGGGCCTCGGGAGCGCGGCCAATGCGCCGCGCGAGCAACCACTGCAGGAAAACGAATCGTTTTGTCTATCGTGTGGCAAAAGATTCCCGGGCGTGGGCGCACACAGCCTTCGGGAGGCGCGCGATCAGCCCTCCAGGATCTGGCGGGCCAGCACGCGGGTCACCGGCCGGAAGCCCTCGTCGCCCGCCTCGTCCAGTCGTCGGACGATCTCGGCCGCATCGGGGATCGACCGGCTCATCCGGGCCAGGAGATAGGGATAGACCGCCGCCGGCGGGCGGATGTTGCGGTCGCGGAAGAAGCGCCGCAGCACGCCCTCCAACACCTCGTCGTCCGGCGGGCCGATCTCGGCCACCGGCAGGGCGTTCAGGCGCGAACGCAGGTCGGGCAGCGCCGTCGGCCAGGTTGCGGGCAATGTGCGGCCGGTGAGCAGCAGGCCGCCGCCCGGCCGAGCCGCCAGGTTGATCAGGTGAAAAAGCACCTCGCTGGAGACGCCGTCTGCGGCCTCCTCCAAGAGGACAGGCTGGCCCGCCGTCGCCGTAAAATCCACCCCCAGGCGTTCGACGATCAGCGCGTCCGCCTCCTGCGCCCAGGCGCGCGCCAGGTGGCTCTTGCCTGCGCCCTCCGGCCCGATGAGCGCCAGGCAGCCGTCCCGCCACAGGGGCCACGCGCGGACCGCCGCCAGCGCATCCGCGTTGGAGGGGCCGCCCACGAAGTCGTCGTAGGAGGGCGGGCCTTCATGCCCGAGGCTCAGCCGAAGCTGCCGCGCCATGGATCTTGTCGGTCGGTTGACGTCACGGGCGCGAACTTAGGGCCGCGGGCGTCATCGCGCCACCTGCTCTGGCGGGGCGTCCCCAGCTCAGGCGTGCTTATCCAAGTCCTTGAGGTCCCTCGCGGACGCCAGGGTCCAGCCCTCGGGCTTCAGGAGCTCGATCGGGTTGAAGCGGACCTTGTAGTTCATCTTCTCGGATCCCCGGACCCAATAGCCCAGGTAGACATAGGGCAGGTTGGTCAGGCCGGCCTGGATCACATGGTCCAGGATCACGAACGACCCCAGGCTGCGGCGCGAGAGCGTCGGGTCGTAGAAGCTATAGACCAGCGAGAGCCCATCGCTCATCAGATCGACCAGCGCGCAGGCGATCAGGTCGCCGGGCCCCCCGTCCGTCGAGCGGACGCGGTACTCGATGATGTGCGTGCGGACCGCCGTGTCCTCGACCATCGCGACATAGTCGGGCCAGGTCATCTCGGCCATGCCGCCGTCCGCGTGGCGAGCAAGCAGATAGCGGCGCAGCAGGTCGAACTGCTCCATGGTCGCTTCCGCCTCGACCAGGTGGCGCTGGATGTCCTCGTTGCGCGCCAGGGTCTTCCTCTCCGAACGCGAGAAGACGAAGTCGGCCACCGGGATCCGCGCCGAGACGCAGGCCGAGCAGGCTTCGCACGCCGGCCGGTATGCGATGTTCTGCGAGCGCCGGAAGCCCACCTGGGTCAGGCTGTCGTTCACCGACGCGCCATCCGACAGGGGAAGGTGCGCGAAGACCTTCCGCTCGAAACGTTCAGGCAGGTAGGGACACGGCGACGGCGCGGTCAGGAAGAACCGTAGCTGGCGGGTCGGGAAGTGTTGCGTCACGGACCGGATGTCGCTTTCGAAGCAAAACGCCTGAACCGATTAGGCGTCATGCCGGCCCTCTGCGCAAGACGTCCTTTAGAGCCCCGGGTTGGGCGGCAGCACCGGCGCCTCGCGCAGCAGCACGATCGCGATGCGCCGGTTGCCGGGCAGCATGGGATCGTCGGGATAGAGCGGTTCGGAACTGGCCTTGCCGGAGACCTGGTAGACCCGGTCGCCTTCGACCCCCGCGCCTTGCAGCACGCTTCGCGACGCGTCCGCGCGGGCGGCGGAGAGCTGCCAGTCGCCGGCGGGCTTGTCCCCGCCGGGGCTGGCGCTGGTGTGGCCGTAGATGCTGATCCGGTTCGGAAGCTGGTTGATGACTTTCGAGATGGCGCGCAGCAGGAGTTTGGCGCGGTCGTTCGGCTGGGCCGCGCCCTGGTTGAACATCGAGCGGCCTTCCTGGTCCACCAGCTGGATGCGCAGGCCTTCCGGCGTTTCGTCGATGATGATGTTCTTCGACAGCTCGGCCAGTTCGGGCATCGACTGCAACGCTTGGCGCAGCGACTGGGCGGCCGAGGCGAAAGCGGCTTCTTCCTGCTTCTGCTCGGACTGCATCTGGGCCGCCGCTGCCGCCTCTTCGGGCGTCTGCGGCTTGCTGCCGTCCTTGGAGTCGCCGTCGTTGGGGTTCGGCGACGAGGGGGCCAGCTCCTCGATCACGTCGCTTGAGCCGGCGCTCTTGGAGCCGTCCTTGCCGAGCGCCGATCCGCCCAGGATGCCGCCGGCGCCGGACATGGTCTGCGAGACGCTGGCGGGCGCGAAATAGTCGGCGATGCCGCGTTTCTGTTCCGGGCTGGTGGTGTTGATCAGCCACATCAGCAGGAAGAAGGCCATCATCGCGGTCACGAAGTCGGCGTAGGCGACTTTCCAGGCGCCGCCGTGGTGGCCGCCGCCGACCACCTTCTTGACCTTCTTGATTACGATCGGCTGCTCGCCCACCGCCATGGTTCACCCGGCTTAACGCTGTTTCCCGGGCAAATTGCCGGGGCGGCGTTAAGATGACGTTTCGCAGGCGCGGGCGGAGGAAGCGTTGGCGACGCGTCGTTGCCGCCGCCGTGCTGCGGAAGGTCGGCTTCACTTTCAGGGCATGATCCAATTCCCGGGCAGCGACCGGGAAAGCACCGACTTCACGAGGCCATGATGATCACCACCCGCACCGTCGAAGCCAACGGCTTCCGCTTCGCCGTCGACGAAACGGGCGAAGGGGCCCACCTGGCGCTCTGCCTCCACGGGTTTCCCGAGAGTCGGTATTCGTGGCGCCACCAGCTGCCGCTGTTGGCGGAGATGGGCTACCGCGCCTGGGCGCCGGACCTGCGCGGCTATGGCGAGACCGAGCCCAAGCCCCGCGACGTCGCGTCCTACCTGATCGACCGGTTGATGGAGGACGTGGCCGCCCTGATCGACGCCAGCGGCGCGAGGACCGTGACCCTGATCGGCCACGACTGGGGCGCGGGCCTGGCCTGGACCTTCGCCGCCAATGCGCCCAGGCCGCTGGAGCGGCTGGTGATCATGAACGTGCCGCACCCGGCGGTGATGAGCGCGCACCTGCGCCGGTCGTGGACCCAGTTGAAGAAGTCCTGGTACATGTTCTTCTTCCAGCTACCAGGCCTGCCCGAGCGGTTCACCACGGCCAACGACGCCCGCGCGGTTCGCCGCGCCTTCTACGACATGGCCGTCGATAAGACCCACTTCACGCCCGACGTGCTGGACCGCTATGCCCGCGACGCCCAGCGGCCCGGCGCCATGACGGGGATGATCAACTGGTA
>DASVNS010000122.1:0-2710 GCA_036383735.1 Phenylobacterium sp.
GATCAACTCGGCCCTCGGCCTGCCGCTGATGACCGGTCCGGTGGGCGACGATCGCCCGGTGAACCATGTGCTCGCGGCCTGGGACCTGCTGACGGGCGCCTATTGCGCCTTCGCCATGGTCTCGGCGCTGCTCGCCCGAACCCGGGGCCAGGGCGGGCGCGAGATCCGGGCGCCGCTGTCGGACATCGGCGCGGCGACCATGGCCAACCTGGGCTTCACCGCCGAGACCTGGCTGGCCGGCCGGCAGCGGTCGCGGATGGGCAACGACGTGTTCGGCGCCTTCGGCCGCGATTTCACGACCCGGGACGGCGAGAAGCTGATGCTTCTGGCGATCACCCCCAAGCAGTGGAGCAAGGCGCTGGAAGCCCTGGGCATCGGCGTCGAGGTCTCAGCCCTGGAGGCCGAACTTGCCGTCTCGTTCGCCAGGGACGAGGGCCTGCGCTTCGCCCATCGCGAGCGGCTCTACCCGCTGTTCGAGCGCGCCTTCGCGGCCAAGACCGCCGCCGAACTCACGCCCGCCTTCGACGCCGGCGGGGTCACCTGGGGCAGCTACCAGACGCTGGAGGCCGCGCTGGACGATCCGCGGCTGTTCAAGGACAATCCGCTGTTCGAAACTGTCACCCATCCGAGCGGCCTGACCTATCCGGCGCCCGGCGCGATGGGCACCATCCCGCAGGACCAGCGCCGCCCGGTCGCCCCGGCGCCCAGGCTGGGTCAGCACACCGACGAGGTGCTCGCCGACGTCCTCGGGCTGTCCGGCGGCGAGATCGCCCGCCTGCACGACCGCGGCGTCGTGGCATGAACCCCGCTAGGCTGACCCGCGGTCCGCGTGGCAAACAAGCGCCGTGAGCACCGAGACCTTTCCCGAGATCCGCGAGGCCGTGCGCAAGCTGTGCGCGCGCTTCCCCGGCGCCTACTGGCGCGAGCTGGACCGCGAACGCGCCTATCCGACGGCCTTCGTGCGGGCCCTGACCGAGGCGGGCTTCCTGTCCGTCCTGATCCCCGAGGCGTACGGCGGTTCCGGGCTGGGCCTCGCCGCCGCCGTCGCGGTGCTGGAGGAGATCCACCGGTCGGGCTGCAACGGCGCCGCCTGCCACGCGCAGATGTACACCATGGGCACGGTGCTGCGGCACGGCACGCCCGCGCAGAAACAGGCCTATCTGCCGAAGGTGGCGACCGGCGAACTGCGGCTGCAGGCGTTCGGGGTCACCGAGCCCGACGCCGGCACCGACACCACACGGATCACCACGTTCGCCCGCAAGGTCGGCGACAAGTACGTCGTGAACGGCCGCAAGCTGTGGATCAGCCGCGCCGAGCACTCCGACCTGATGGTCCTGCTGTGCCGGACCTCGCCGCGCGATGAGGCGAAGAGTTCGGCCGGCATGAGCGTGCTGCTGATCGACATGCGCCAGGCGGTGGGGAACGGCCTGACGATCACCCCAGTCCGCACAATGCTGAACCACGCGACCACCGAGCTGCTGTTCGAGGATCTCGAGGCGCCTGCCGAGAACCTGGTCGGCGAGGAGGGCAAGGGCTTCCGCTACATCCTGGACGGCATGAACGCCGAGCGCATCCTGATCGCCGCCGAGTGCATCGGCGACGCGCGGTTCTTCATCGACCGCGCCAGCCGGTACGCCAAGGACCGCGTCGTGTTCGGCCGCCCCATCGGGGAGAACCAGGGCGTGCAGTTCCCGCTGGCCAGAGCCTACGTCCAGATGACCTCGGCCAGCCTGATGGTCGACAAGGCCGCGGCCCTGTTCGAAGCCGGCGAGCCCTGCGGGACCGAGGCCAACATGGCCAAGATGGTGGCGTCCGAGGCGTCCTGGTTCGCCGCCGACATGTGCCTGCAGACCCACGGCGGATTCGGCTTCGCCGAGGAGTACGACATCGAACGCAAGTTCCGCGAGACCCGCCTCTACCAGGTCGCCCCGATCTCCACGAACCTGATCCTCAGCCACGTGGCCACCCACGTGCTGGGCCAACCGAAGAGCTTCTGATGGCCTACGAGACGATCAAGGTCGACCAGGCTCAGCCCGGCGTCATGGTGATCGCCTTCAACCGCCCCGATGTGGCCAATGCACTGTCGACCCAGATGGGCCGCGAACTGCTGGACGCCTGGTCGAAGCTGCGGTCGGACGCGGCCCTGCGCGTGGTGATCCTGCGGGGCGAGGGCAAGCACTTCCAGGCCGGGGCGGACCTCAAGGAACGCAACGGCATGACCGATGAGGCCTGGGCCGAGCAGCATCGGCTGTTCGAGGCGATGATCCGCGCCCAGCTGGCCTGTCCGGTCCCGGTGATCGCCGCGGTCCAGGGGGCGGCGATGGGCGGCGGCTGCGAGATGACTCTGGCCTGCGACTTCGCCTATGCCGCCGAGGGCGCGCGGTTCGGGCTGCCTGAAGCGGGACTGGGCATCATCCCGGGCCTGGGCGGCACCCAGCTCCTGACCCGCGCCGTCGGCCCGCGCCGGGCCTTGGAACTCCTGACCGCCGCCGCCCCGTTCACGGCGCAACAGGCGGTGGAATATGGCCTGGTCAGCGGCGTCGTGCCGGCTGAGAGGCTGATGGACACTGTGCTGGCCGTGGCGGCCCAGATCGCCAGTCGGGCGCCGCTGTCGGTGCGGGGCCTGAAGCGCGTGGTGCACGGCGGCCAGGACCTGGATCTGGCGCACGCCATGGACCTGGAGCTCACCGTCTACAACCACCTCTTCACC
>DASVNS010000123.1:0-3713 GCA_036383735.1 Phenylobacterium sp.
GAAGGAATACGGCTACGACTACCTCTACTACGAGAACATCGACGGCGGGCACGCGGCCGCGGCGAACCTGAACGAACGGGCCATGCGCCAGGCCCTCGAGTTCACCTATCTCGCCCAGCGGCTGTTGGACTGATGGCCAAGGCCGCGGTCGTCAGCGCGGGCGTGAGTGAGGAAAGTTGGAGGCCCGACCGAGAATCGAACTCGGGTGCACGGATTTGCAGTCCGCTGCGTCACCACTCCGCCATCGGGCCCCGGGGGCGGCTGTCACGCCCGGGAAGTGAGGCGCGGTGCTATCAGAACGGCCCATAGGCCGCAATTGCCTTCCAGACGCGGCGGCCTATAACCCGCCCACCCAACTCCCGCGCCTCGAGGATTCCTTATGGCCGACTTCGCCGCCGCCCGCCTGAACATGGTGGAAAGCCAGGTGCGAACCCAGGATGTGACGGACGTGCGCATCCACGACGCCATGCGGACGATCCCGCGCGAGCGGTTCGTGCCGGAGGCCAAGGGCCACCTGGCCTATACGGACATCGAGGTGGAGTACGCCCCCGGCCGCTGGCTGCTGAAGCCGCGCGACGTGGCGAAGCTGCTGCAGGCGCTGCGGCCGATGCCCGGCGAGCGGGCGCTGGCGATCGGCGCGCCCTATGCGGCGGCGGTGATCGAGGAACTGGGCCTGTCGGTCGTGCGGGTCGAGGCAGGCGAGCCGCTGCCGGACGGTGAATTCGACGTCGTCATCTGCGAGGGCGCGGTCAGCCGCGCGCCCGAGGCCTGGACAGCGGCGCTGGCGGCCCGCGGCCGCCTGGGCCTGGTCGAGCGTGACGGGCCGGTCGGCAAGGCCGGCCTCTATGTCCGCGCCGACGACGGTGTCGGCCGCCGTGACCTGTTCGACGCCTTTCCGCCCGTGCTGGCCGGGTTCGAGCCTCGCCACGGTTTCGCCTTCTAGGCCGGCTTGCCTGAAACAACGCCGAAACGGCGGTGTGGAAAAAGCTAAGGTGACGCAGCTTGGCCCAGGCGGCGGACGCACGCATATAAGGGCGCGTCTCTCGCGAGATCGGGGATAAAGAATGTCGATGAAACTCCGTGGCCGCCTGTTGGCCGCGACTGTGTGTGCGGCCCTGATCGGCGGCGTGGCGGCTCCGGCGTCTGCGGAGACCTTGGCCGACGCCATCGCGCTGGCCTATGAGAACAACCCGACCCTGCAAGCCCAGCGGGCGACGCAACGGGCGACGGATGAGACCTACGTCCAGGCCCGTTCCGGCTGGCGGCCGACGCTTAGCCTGAGTGCTTCAGCAGGCGGCAGCGAGACGCGAATCCCCAAAATCCTCGCGAGCAGCTTGGACACCAACGGCGACGGCATTCCCGATGCTTTCGATCGTTTCGGCGTCTTCCGGTCGAACTCCAGCGTGGCTGGATTGACCTTCAATCAGCCGATCTGGACCGGCGGGCGCGTCGCCGCCGCGGTGAACGCCGCCAACGCCGACGTGCTGGCTGGCCGCGAAACCCTGCGCAGAGTCGAGGCGCAGGTGCTCACCGCGGTCATCCAGGCCTACTCGGACACGCGTCGTGACCAGGAAACGGTGCGGATCCGCCAGGAGAACGTGAACGTCCTGACGCGTCAGCTCCAGGAGTCGAACGCTCGCTTCGACGTGGGTGAACTGACGCGAACCGATGTCGCCCAGTCGCAGGCCCGCTTGTCGCAGGCCCAGGCGCTGCTGCAGTCGGCCATCGCGCAGCTCGCCATCACGCGCGCCACCTATGCGACCCTGGTGGGACAGAACCCGGGGGACCTCGCGCCCGAACCGTCGCTGGCCTACCTGCTGCCGAGCGACCCTGATGAGGCCTACAAGACCGCGGAGCAGTTCAATCCGCTGCTCCGCGCACAACAGTTCACGGAAGAGGCGAGCCGGGCCCGGCTCGCTGGAGCGCACGCGGATCGGATGCCCAACGTCTCCGCCCAGGCAAGCGTGCGCTATCCCAGCCAGAACAACGATCCTTTCGAGCGGCAGTTCTATCGGCGTGAAGCGACCGCAACGATCGGCGTGACTGTCCCGCTGTTCTCCGGGGGGCTGACCAGCTCGCGGATCCGCCAGGCCGCGGAACGCAACAACGCCGACCGCATCACGGTGGAGGGGGCGCGTCGCACGGTGCTGCAGAACGTGACCAACTTCTGGAGCCAGCTGATCGCCGCGCGGGCGAACATCTCCTCCAGCGAGGAACAGGTGCGCGCCGCCCGCATCGCCGCCGAAGGCACCCGCCAGGAGCAACAGGTGGGCCTGCGCACCACCATCGACGTGCTCAACGCCGAGCAGGAGTTGCGCACGGCCGAACTGAACCAGGTCAGCTCGCGCCGCGACGAATATGTGGCCGCCGCCAACGTGCTGGCGACCATGGGCCGGCTGGAGGCCCGCAACCTCGTTCCCACCGCGCCGCAGTACGATTCGGCCAGGAACTTCCGCAAGCTGCGCATCACCTGGGGCTGGGTGCCCTGGGAAGAGGCGGTGGGCGTCGTGGACGGGCTCGCCACGCCGTGGCCGGCGCACAGGCCGGCGGAAAAGCCTGTGGAGAAGACGATTGTGCCGGGCCTCGAACCGGCGCCCGCTCTCGCGCCAGCTCCGGCGACCCGTTGACGCGCTGTCGGCCGGGAAATTGCAGGATCGGCCGCACACGCCTAGGGTCAGACTAGAGACTCAACCGCGGCGGCCGATTCATGTCCGAACAGACATCCCAAGAACCGACGATGGAGGAGATCCTCGCCTCCATCCGCCGCATCATCTCGGAGGATGAACAGCCCGCCGACGGCGCGCCGGCGCCCTTCGCCGAGTCGGAGCCCGTGCCGCTCGCGGCGGAGGCGCCGCTGCCGATCCCTGAACCCGAGCCCGAGCCCGAACGCACGGCGGCCGCCTCGGCCGACTTCGCCGACGACGAGGACGACGGCGACCTCGAGCTGACCCAGAAGGTCGAGACCCACGGCGACCTCGACTTCGTCGCCGCCGATCCCGAGCCGGAGCCCGAACCGGAGCCTCCGCCACCGCTGGCCGAACCGGCGCCGCCGCCGGTGGGCCTTGTCAGCGATCACGTGGCCGCCGTCGCGGCGTCGGCGTTCGGCCAGCTTTCGTCCGGCATCCTGATGCCGGCGGAGGGTCGCACGCTGGAGGACGTGGTCCGCGAGATGCTGCGCCCCATGCTGCAGCAGTGGCTGGACACCAACCTGCCCGGCATCGTGCAGGAGGCCGTGCAGGCCGAGGTCGAACGCATCGCCCGCGGCCGAGTACGTTAGTCTTCCGATATTGCTCCCCCTCTGGGGGAGCTGTCAGCGAAGCTGACTGAGGGGCTTCCGCTCAGAAGGTCGGATCGGGCGCCGCAGAGGCGCTGCGAAGGCTCCTGTGGCGCCTTTTGAGCGGACCCCCTCCGGCGCTTCGCGCCACCTCCCCCGGTGGGGAGGAATTGCGGTATTGCAGCCGCTCGTTCAGAAGACCCTCGCCATGCTCGACAAGACCTTCGATCCCAAGACCGCCGAACCGCGCCTCTACGAGGCCTGGGAAAAATCCGGCGGCTTCGCGCCCGTCGACGACCCGGCCGCCGAGCCGTTCTCGATCGTCATCCCGCCGCCGAACGTCACCGGTTCGCTGCACATCGGGCATGCGCTGAACAACACACTGCAGGACGTGCTGATCCGCTTCGAGCGGATGCGGGGCAAGGCGGCCCTGTGGCTG
>DASVNS010000124.1:0-2372 GCA_036383735.1 Phenylobacterium sp.
GGCGACACCCTGGCGGTGCTCTATTCCGGCGACGGCGGCTGGGCGTCGCTGGACAAGGGGCTGGCGGACGGCCTGGCGCGCGGCGGCCTTCCGGTGATCGGCTACAATTCGCTGCGCTACTTCGCCACCGCGCGCACGCCCCAGGCCGCCGCCGCCGACCTGGCCGCCGCGCTGCGCCGCCAGATGGCCGCGCGGGGCCAACGGCGCCTTCTGCTGGTGGGCTTTTCCTTCGGCGCCGACGCCTTGCCCGCCATCGTGCCGCGCCTTCCGGCCGACTTGCGGGCGCGCATCCGGCTGGTGGCGCTGGTGGGTCCGGGGCCGACCGGCGACCTGCACTTCACCCCACGTAGCTGGTTCAACCGGCCATCGCCCGGCGGCTATCCGGTTCCGCGGGCGATCGCGGCCCTGAACGGCGAGCCGATGGTCTGCATCTATGGCGAGCGGGAGCCCCACCCGGTCTGCCCGGCCCTGCCGCCTGCCCTGATCCGCCGTATCGTCCGGCCGGGCGGCCACCACTACGACGGCGACTATGACGGCCTCAGCCAAACCATCCTGCGGGCGCTGCCGGCGTAGCCCGTACGCAGCCGCACCCTCAGCCCGGCGGGTCCCGGTCCGCGGTCCACTGGCCGATGCGGAAGATCACGAACTCCGCGGGGCGCACGGGCGCCAGGCCGACGAGACAGACCAGGCGGCCATTGTCCAGGTCGTCCTGGGTCATGGTGCTCCGGTCGCAGCGGACGAAGAACGCCTCTTCCTCCTTCTGGCCGGGAAAGACGCCGGATCGCCACTGCTCGCGCAGGAACAGCCGAACGGAGTCCTGCACCCGCGCCCACAACCGCTCATCGTTCGGCTCGAAGACCGCCCATCGCGTCCCCCGCTCGATCGAGCGTTCCAGGTAGATGAACAGCCGGCGGACGTTGACGTACGTCCACTCGGGGTCCGCCGAGAGCGTGCGCGCGCCCCAGATGAGGATGCCGCGGCCCGCGAAGCGCCGGATGACGTTCACGCCCGCGGCCTTCAAGGCTTCCTGCCCGGCGCTGGTCACGTCTGCCGCCAGGCCCACGGCGCCGCTCACCCGCTCATTGGCTGGCGCCTTGAACACGCCCCGCTCCATGTCCACCCGGGCATAGACGCCCAGCACGTGGCCGCCCGGCGGAACCCGCCGCGTGGCGCCGCCGCCCCGGGGGTCCGCGACCTCGATCCATGGGTGGTAGCAGGCGGCGAACGAGCTGTCGGCGGGCCGGATGGGGGCCGTCACCTCCGCCGGCGCGTCCAGCACCGCGAACCGGTAACGGGACAGCTCGCAGTGCGCGATCAGCCGCGGGACCAGGTCCGCGACCGCACAGGCGTCGGGCGCATAGACCAGCGCCACGTGCGCCTGCTCGGGCGCATCCAGCGCCGCCAGCCCGGTCGACGCCTCGCCGTCAGCGCCGCCGGCATAGTCCTCCGCCACCGGCGCGCCGCCCGCCGCAGCCACGATGCGCACGATCACCGCCTCGCGCCCGCCGTTCTCGAAGAAGCCCTGCACGGCGTGGAACATATAGCCCGCGTCGGTGAAGGCGCCCCCGAACAGCCGCAGGTACTCGCTGAAGCTGCTCACCGCCGTCGCGGCCGTCGGTCCCCGCTCGGTCGGTCCCAGGAACGCCGCCGTGCTGGTCGAGACACCTTCGATCGGCGCGGGGCCCCGCCCGATCTCTTCGACATAGACCCCGGGCGCCAGATATTCCGCCATCGGACCGCTCCTCGTCAGCGACACGTGCATGGGCGCGCACACCGCCACAGGAGTCGAGTCACAGCCTTCCGGGCGCCCCTGTTCGGCCGTGCCCATCCTGCGGAAACAGCAGCGCAGTTCTGCGAAAACGGGCGGTGCGCCGCGGCCGACAACGCCCTACATCCCCGGCCAACGAAGGAGCGCACCATGAAGCTCGGCCTTTCCCTGATGACCCTCGGTTTCGCCGTCGTCATGGCGATCCCCACGCTCGGCCCGATGGTTCTCGCCGCCCTCTAGGCCGCTCCGACCCGGGTCCGGATCATCCATCTACGAAAACCGGTTGTCAGATCGCCCGCGCGCGCGCCGAATTGCGCGGGGGCCACAAACGGAGGTGCAGGATGAGCGTCTACCGCGTGACCGAAATCATCGGAACAAGCGAACAGGGCTGGGAGGCCGCCGCCAGGGAGGCCCTCGCCGCCGCGGCGCGCAGCTTGCGCGACCTGCGTGTGGCCGAGGTGGTCGAGCAGGACGTCGTGCTCGACGAGCACGGCGGCGTGGAAGCCTTCCGCGTGAAGCTCCGCGTCAGCTTCAAGTACGAAGTGCCCTGGACCGGCGCCGGCTGGCACGAACAGGCCGAAGCCCCCCACACCTCCGCTTGAGC
>DASVNS010000125.1:0-4860 GCA_036383735.1 Phenylobacterium sp.
GTGGCGCCGCGCTACAAGGTCGCCACAACCGCGACCTGACGGGCCTTTCACGGGCAATCTGATGGGCCGGCTGCAAAGCTTTACAGCACCCCCTATCAATCCTGAGCGAAACAGATAACGCTAGTCCCGGTAGAGTGATTACGCGGCTCACTCTAGCTTGGGTAGAGTTGACTGACGCTCGGGGCGCTGAGGACGCCACCCTCATTCGGCGGCCTCGGGGATGGGGAAGAATGACATGGCGCGGCTCGCGAGGCGAACCGGCGGAGGGCATCACGTGAAGCCCGGCGCAGGCCTTGCCGCATCGATGGCAACGGCTCTGCTGGGCGCAACGCCCGCCAACGCGTCGGACACGACCGGAACCCTGCAGGTCGCGAGCCTGGGCGACCTCTCCATCGAAGAGCTGGCCAACATCGACATCTCGTCGGTCTCCAAGACCGATCAGCCGCTGAGCCAGGCCCCCGCGGCCATCTATGTGATCACCCACGACGACATCGTGCGGTCCGGCGCCCAGCGGCTGCCCGAAATCCTGCGCCTCGCCCCCAACCTGCAGGTGGCCCAGGTCACCGCCTCCAGCTACGCCATCTCGGCTCGCGGCTTCAACGGCACGGCGGCCGGCAAACTGCTGGTGCTGATCGACGGGCGCAGCATCTACAGCCCGTTCTTCTCCGGCGTCTTCTGGGACATGCACGACGTGCCGCCCGAGACGATCGAGCGGATCGAGGTGATCAGCGGCCCGGGCGCCACGCTGTGGGGGGCCAACGCGGTCAATGGCGTGGTGAACATCATCACGCGAGCGTCGCGGGAAACAGCCGGATTCCTCGCCGACGCCAGCGGTGGAAATCAGGAATCCACCTTCGGCGTGCGCTACGGCGGCCGGATCAACGACGCCCTGACTTATCGGGTCTACGTCAGGAACCATCGGGACGCCAACTCGGTCACCGGCGCCGGCGCGGACGTCCGGGACGGCGCCCATCAGACGCAAGGCGGGTTCCGCCTCGATTGGACGGCCTCGGCCGATGACGTCGTCACCTTGCAGGGCGACACCTACGACGGCGCGACGCGGCAACCCGTGACCGGCTCAGAGGACACCAACGGACGCAATCTCCTGGGCCGTTGGACCCACAATTGGCAGGACGGCTCGACGCTTCAGCTGCAGGCCTATTACGATCGGACCGAGCGGACCACGGCTGGCACGGGCGTCAGGCTGAGCATCTACGACGTTGACGCCCAATATAATTTTTCGCTCGGCGCGCGAAATCGGGTTGTCGTCGGCGCCGGCTACCGTAGCCAGCCCTATCGGATCCTGGGTTCCCAGACCCTGTCCTTCGCTCCGCCGGGCCGCACGCTGAACCTGTCCAATGCGTTCATCCAGAACACCCTGTCGCTCACCAGCAACCTCACGTTGGTGGTTGGCCTGAAGCTGGAGGACGATCCCTATTCCGGGCTGGCGACCCTGCCCAACGCGCGGCTGTCATGGAAGGTGAACGAATCCACCCTCCTGTGGGGCGCGGTGTCGAAGGCGGTGCGCGCGCCTACGCCGTTCGATCGCGACGTCCGTGAAAAACTGGGCGGCGTGCTGTTCCTGACCGGCGGGGCGGATTTCAGGCCCGAGAAACTTACCGCCTATGAGGCGGGGCTGCGGATTCAGCCGACCGAGGCATTTTCGCTTTCCGTATCCGGTTTCTACAATGAATACCGTGACCTGAGAACCATAGAATTCCATCCGACGACGTTGATCCCGCTGCATTGGGGCAACGAAATGTTCGGCGGGACCTACGGGGTCGAGGTCTGGGCCGACTATCGTGTCGCGCCCTGGTGGCGGATGTCCTTGTCCTACAACGATCTTGTGAAGCAGCTGAAATTCCGGCCGGGCGCCAGCGGCATCCTGGGAACGGCGCAGGCGGGCGACGACCCGCGCTACCGCGCCTCGCTCCGCTCGTCGATGAACCTCGGCCCCGCGGTCACCCTCGACGGAACCCTGCGCTATGTGAGCGCCCTGCCGGATCCACGCGTGCCGGCCTATACGGAATTCGATGGCCGGATCGGGTGGGCTATCAACGATCAGGTCCAGTTGTCCGTTTCGGGTTTCAATCTGCTGCACAAGCGGCATTTGGAATTCCCGGCGGACTTTGCCAACGCCGTTCCGCGCAGCTTCGTGGTAGGCCTGCGATGGCGCTATTGACCTTCCGCCGATAGCGCGCCGCCGCTGGAACAGCCCCTGGCAAGTGATCGCCGTTCAGTTAGTATCGCCGGCAAGAACAAGGCGAGGAAGCGGTATGGGCGAGCACTTCGACGTGCTGGTCGTCGGGGCAGGGCTCTCTGGCGTCGGCGCGGGTTATCACCTGCAGACCGGCTGCCCTGACCGCAGCTATGCGATCCTGGAAGGCCGCGACGCCATCGGCGGCACCTGGGACCTGTTCCGCTATCCCGGTGTCCGCTCGGACAGCGACATGTACACCCTGGGCTATGCGTTCAAGCCGTGGACCGAGGCCAAGGCGATCGCCGACGGCCCCTCCATCCTGAGCTATGTGCGCCGCACGGCCGCCGAGCACGGCATCGAGCGGCACATCCGCTACGGCCACAGGGTCAAGCGGGCGAGCTGGTCCACCGAGGCCGCCGCCTGGACCGTGGAGGTCGAGGTCGCGGGGGAGCTGACCCGCTTCACCTGCAACTTCCTGTTCCTCTGCGGCGGTTATTATTCCTACGAGGGCGGCTACATGCCGGAGTTTCCGGGCATGGACCGCTTCAAGGGCCGCCTGGTCCATCCGCAGAAATGGCCGAAGGATCTCGACTACGCCGGCAAGCGGGTGGTGGTGATCGGCTCGGGCGCGACGGCCGTGACCCTGGTTCCGGAGATGGCGAAGACCGCCGGCCACGTCACCATGCTGCAGCGCTCGCCCACCTACGTCGTCAGCCGGCCGTCGGAGGACAAGATGGCCAACGACCTGCGCAGGTGGCTGCCGGGCAAGCTGGCCTACGACATCGTCCGATGGCGCAACGTCCTGTTCGGAATGTATTTCTTCAGGCTGGCGCGCCGCAAGCCCGCCGCCGTGAAGGCCGGCATCCTGAAGATGGTCCGCGCGCAGCTCGGGCCGGACTATGACGTCGAGCGGCATTTCACGCCCACCTACAACCCGTGGGACCAGCGCCTCTGCCTCGTCCCTGACGCCGACATGTTCCGCCAGATCCGGGCGGGCCGCGCCACGGTGGTCACCGACCACATCGACACCTTCACCGAGACGGGCATCCGCCTGCAGTCGGGCGAAGAGTTGCAAGCCGACGTGGTCGTCAGCGCCACCGGCCTGGTGCTGGAGGTCTGGAACGGCATCGAGGTCAATGTCGATGGGCGCAAGGTCGATGCGTCTCAAACCCTCAGCTACAAGGGCATGATGTACGAGGGCGTGCCCAACATGGCCTCCGCCTTCGGCTACACCAACGCGTCCTGGACCCTGAAGTGCGATCTGACGTGCGAGTACGTCTGCCGGGTGCTGAACCACTTGAAGAAGACCGGCACGCGCCAGGCGACGCCCCTCAACAGCGACCCCACCGTTCAGTTCGTACCCTGGCTCGACTTCTCGTCCGGCTATGTCCAGCGGGCCATGGCCAAGTTCCCGAAGCAGGGGAACAAGGCCCCGTGGCGCCTGGACCAGAACTACGCCAAGGACTTGATGAACCTGCGCTACGCCAGGCTGGACGATGGCGCGCTGCGGTTTGCCAATCCGACGCCGCGCGTGGCCAAGCCGCGCCAGAAGATCGCCGTGTGAAGTGGACTGGCGTTGGGCGCCTTCGCGGTTTACAGATGTAAATATTATGGAGCTCGGAGCGTTTCGTGATGGCGCGCAGGCGCAGGCTGACCACAGGGCAACGGATCGTCCTGGCGCACGCGTCGGTGATCGCCCTGGCGATCCCGGTGTTGCTGTTCGGCGGCAGCTACCTGCGCCAGCGGAATGCGGCGCTGGCGCGCGCCGCCGAGGCGCGGATCGACGGACCCCCGTGCCCGAGCCTGACCCGGACGCAGTTCGAAGCCCAGGGGCTCAGGGCTCCCAAGGCGACGTTCTACGAGGGCGTGACGTTCGCCCGGCAATTCGGCCACATGGAGTGCCGCTCACTGCGGTATGGCGGCGGGTGGGGGACCGAGGTCTACCCCGTCTGCCAGTTCACCAGCCCGAAGGCGCTGAAGGTCACCACCGCCAGCGGCGAGTGGTATTTCGCGCCGGGCGTGGGCCAGCCTGCGACGGTGGGCGCGCCACATGGCCAGGCCCGCTGCGTGATGGCCTCGAATTTCACGATGAAGACGCTGACGACGCGCTAGGTCGCGCAGCAGTCCGCCAGGCCGCGCTCAGGTTTCGGCACGGGCGCCTCGGCGCCCCCGCAGCCGCCGAGCGGACGGCGGGACGTGACGAAATGGCCGAAGTCCGGGGGCGGATTGCGTTTGGTCCACGCCTTGGGCCGCGAAAGCTGAGCCTTCAGGCGCGACAGAAGGTCGTTGAGGCTCTCGTCGGAGCCGGTCAGGTCCTGGCGGAAACTGCGCTCTTCCATGGGCGGTGCTTATACGCTTCGCAGACGAGTGATTCTACCTCTGGTCAAGCCTCGCGCCGGCAGAGCTGCTCACGAATTCGAGATCAAGGAGGAGACGCGCATGAAACTTCACACTTCGATCGGGCCGAACCCGCGGGTGGTCAACATGTTCATCGCCGAGAAGGGCCTGGATATCGAGCGGGTGGACGTCGATCTGCTCGGCGGCGAGAACCGGCGGGAGCCCTACCTGTCCATCAATCCGGCGGGCCAGATGCCTGCGCTGGTCCTCGATAGCGGCGCCAGTGTCACCGAAGTCACCGCCATCTGCGAGTACCTGGAAGA
>DASVNS010000126.1:0-2379 GCA_036383735.1 Phenylobacterium sp.
AGCCAATGACGCTGGCCTGTCCGGTGCGTTGGCGTGAGTCCGAGGATTTGGTGGCCTGGCCGTTCTCGGGCCGCGGAGCGGGCCGCTCCTTAGGGTTACTTCGCGGCGTAGTCGCGTCATTGTCTCGTACAGAGGACTTTAGGTTCTCGTGGGACTGTTCTAGGCGCCGGGATTCCGGCGCCCGGGCGCTATATTTCATCGGGAAGACTACCGTCTCAGCATAGGCGGCCCTGCGGGCGGCTTGCGCTTGGCGGATCGTCTCATCGACACCCTCCAACGCCTCAAGCCGCGCCATGAGCGGGCGCAGGTCATAGGCCTCGATGCCAGCAGGGCGGTTGGCGCGGGTATAGTCTCGCAGCAGGTAGCCGGCCGCCTCCAGGGCGCGCCTATTCGCCCGGGCCTGGCTCTCGCTGCAGCCCAGGTATTCGGCGATCAGGGCCGTGGATGGCCAGACGCAGGCGATATCCTGCTCCAGGCGGTCCTGGTTCAGATGCTCCACATAGAGCAGCAGCGTCATCCGCTGCGGGATTGTCAGAATGGGCGTGCCCTTGAGCACGGCGGCGGCCACCCGGGCGATCGACTCGCCCGGCGACCAGCGCCAGCCTTCCGCCTGCGCGCACACCTCGGAGAAGTTCTCCGCGCGCTTGGCGAAACCGGGCCGCCATTCCTCGGAATGGGCGGTCTGCATGATGTCCCTTCAGGTCGGGACGAGGCCGGATCCACGGGGCTGACATCGCCTGGACGAAAGACAAAGAGTCCCCGTCCGGTCCCTTGACGGCGTTGAAAACGCCCCCTAGCCTGGACCAGTTACTTCGCCGCCTTGCACAACGGCTTCAGCGATATCCGAGAGCCTCCAGCGCCAACTGGGGGCTTTCGCCGTTTTAGGGTCTCGTCTTTAGGTCACGGTCTGGATCCTGGTTGGCCCGGCAAAGCCGGGCGTCGGGGTCGGTGAGAAGCGCCCAGGCGACAGCGCGCCGAGCGAGGGCCTTTGAGGTCAGGGTGAGGGCATTGGTCCGTCCTTCTTCAAGGACGCGGGCGGGGCCGGTTTCGAGGCTCCGGTCGGCCGCACGGAAGGCTTTGGGGTCTTGACGTCGGATAGTCTGACGCCTAGCTTTTCCCCATCAACGCCGCCTCCACGCGGTTGATCGAATTTCTCGAGAGCCCTCGGTTGCAGCCGGGGGCTTTCGCCGTTTTAGAACCTCGCCGCGTCAGGTCATCGGGGTGTCTCCAAAGCACACCGGACCGCAGGCTTGCGCACACGATTCGGCAGCCTGGATCGTGGGATGAGTCTGAGCTTGGCGATACTATCGCAAAGGCAGGAAATGATTGAATTTCCTGCACACCGTCGGACTCTCTTGGGCTTGCCAAGCGAGGCGATTCCGGGGGTCGGCGGACGATTCGGGCTGCCGCGGGGCGACCGCCGGATCGCCCTTTCGCAGGCCTGGCGTCCATGAAGGCCGCCAGGAGGGTCGCGGCCAGCGGCTCAGCCTCAATCGGGCCCTTGAGCGCCTGGTAGCCCCGCTGGGAGTCCAGACGTTCGGCGGCGGCGCCGTTCGACCAGAGCCTCACCTCGAGCGACTCCTCGTCGAGGTCGATCCTCCGCAAGCCAAAGGCGTGAGGAGGAGGAGGTTATGTGCCCCAAATCCGTGGGGACCGCGGCGTGCTGGCGGCGTCAGCGAGCCGATGCGCTTGCGCGTCAGTCAGGGTAGGGGGCGAGGATCATGTCCTTGCTGACGAGGACGCGGAGCGGCCAGCCGGCGCGCACCTTGATCGTCGGCTGCCGGTTAAGGTCGCGCTGGGTGATCTGCTGACCCACCTGTTGGGCACCCGTCGACACCCCCGTGGCGGCGCTGTTGAGCACCAGATCGCCGGAGCTGCGAGCGCTGGCGTCTTGGGCCGAGGCGGCGCCGACGCTGAAGAGGGTCGAGAGCAGGACGCCGCGGGCGAGCTGCCCGAAATGGCCGTCGACCCGGTCCTGCAGGCCCGCCGCCCCGGTCAGATCTCCACCGCTCATCGAGCCGATATTGATCGATCGACCATCGGGCATGACGATCCGATTCCAGGCGATCAGGGCGCGGTCCTGCCCGTAGGCGATCTGGCTGTCGTATTGGCCGATCAGCCGCGCGCCCTGCGGAATAAGCACCGTGCGCCCGGTGACATGGTCGTACACGGGCTCGGTCACCTGGGCGATGATCTCGCCGGGAAGATCCGAGTTGATGGCGGTGAGCAGGGCCGCCGGAATCACCGTCCCGGCCTTCACCTCCCACGGGCTTTCCGGCGGGCGAAGGGGCGCGGCCAGATAGTCCTCCGCCCGGGCGTTAGCCAGGAATTGGCGCTTGGAGCCTTGGCCATTGGCCGGTTGGACATCGCCGGCCGGAG
>DASVNS010000127.1:0-5940 GCA_036383735.1 Phenylobacterium sp.
CGAGGGCGTTAACCGGTCGAGGTCGGCGATCTTCACCGAGGCAGTCGGAGTCAGATCCATGGCCGCCTCCTTCGGAGCGCTGCCGGCGAGGAAACGAATACCTTATATCTTCGTGATATCCCGGAGAGTATGAAGTAATAACATATATCTAATACATTAGATCGGAGTAATAACTTAAGTCCATCGTAATATTCGCAGTCAGTGGAAAGACGTGGGCTCCACCAGCGTCTGATCCCATTCGCCGTCGGCGTCGCAGACCAGCACCGGCCAGGGCATTTCGATCAGGCGCACCCAGTCGCCGGCGGCGGCGAGCGCCTCGTCACGCGTCTCATAGGCGCCCAGGTCGCCGGCCTCGGCGTCCTGAAGAACCCAATGGCCGCTCCGGGCCCGCACGGTGAAGTCGAACATCGGCTCTGTCCTCAACTAGGAGGATAAGTCTGGGGATAAGTGGTTTCCAAAGCACGAAGACGCCGCGTCGCACCCCATGCGGCGCGTCCGCGCAGGGAACCAAGGTCAAGCTGTATCGTTTGAGGCTTCGACGAAACGGGGGAACGGGCATGCACGCAGCGCACGAAAGCGGTACGCACCCCGCGACATTTGGTCCATGTTCAAATAGACAACCGTGAAAGAACCGATGCCGGATGACGCTGGCAATCGTGTTGGAGTGCGTGGAATGACCGCCCCGGCGAGCCTTCAAGGCCTGCGCGTCCTCGTGGTCGAGGACGAGATGATGGTGTCCATGCTGATAGAGGACATGCTCAGCGACCTCGGCTGCACGGTCGTGGGCCCTGCCTCCCGCCTCGACGAGGCCATCGAGCTGGCCAAGGCGGCCGATCTCGATTGCGCGGTCCTGGATGTGAACCTGGGCGGCCAGCCGATCTTCCCTCTTGCAGACCTGCTGCGGGAGAGAGGCGCGCCGTTCGCTTTCGCCACGGGCTATGGCGATGCGGGCCTCCGCGAGGTCGACCGGGGCTCACCGGTCCTGCAGAAGCCCTTCCGCGAGGGCGATCTGGCGCGCGTGCTGGGCGAACTGAAGGCGCGCTGATCGACGCGCCTACATACCCCTGGCGATAAGGCCGGCCAGCAGCTTGTCCGGCGCGATCGGGTAGTCGCGCACCCGCACCCCGCAGGCGTTGTAGATGGCGTTCGCCACGGCCGCCCCGGCCCCCGAATTGCCCAACTCGCCAACACCCTTGATGCCCATCGGGTTCGCCTTGTCGTCCACCTCGTCCAGCATGATGGCGTCCAGTTCGCCGATGTCGGCCTGCACCGGCACCAGGTACTGGGCCAGGTCCTGGTTGATCAGCGAGCCGTAGCGTGGGTCCACGGGATTGCCCTCGGTCAGGGCCGAGCCGATGCCCCAGATCATGCCGCCGGTCAGCTGGCTGCGGGCGGTCTTCTCATTGAGAATGCGGCCCGCCGCAAAGACACCCAGCATCCGTCGCACGCGCACTTCGCCTGTCACCGGATCGACGCCGACCTCGCAGAAGTGGCTGCCGTACGTTTGGGTGCTCCACTCGCGCATATCGGCGGCGGGGCGGCTGTCGCCCTCGACAGTCAGGCCCGCGGGCGCGGCGCGGCGGACCAGCGCGGTAAGGGTCTCGGACTTGTTCTCGATGGCGACGACGCCGTCCTGGAAGGTCACCAGCTCAGGATCGTCGCCGTAGAGCGGCGAGCCGGGATCGCCGGTGGCCAGTTCGGCGATCGCCTTGCGCAGGTTCATGCCTGCCGCCAGCGCCGCCGAGCCCGCCGAGGCCGCGCCGAACTGGCCCCCCGACCCAGGGGCCGGCGGCAGCTCGGAGTCGCCGATCTCGACCCTCACCACGCCGAGCGGCACGCCCAGCGTCTCGGCCGCGATCTGGGCCAGGACCGTGTAGGTGCCGGTGCCGATGTCGGTCATGCCCTGGCGCACGGTGATCACACCGTCGCCGTCGACCGAGAAGCTGCACTTGGCGGGCAGCAGGAAGTTGCCTCGGATCGCAACGGCCATCCCCAGGCCCACCAGCCAGCGGCCATCGCGCACCTGAGCGGGCTTCGGCAAGCGGCGGTCCCAGCCGAACAGCTGCGCGCCCTCTTTCAGGCAGCGGACCAGCTGGCGTTGCGAGAACGGGCGGCCGTTCTCCGGATCGACCGGCGGTTCGTTGCGGATGCGCAGCTCCACCGGATCGAGGCCGAGTTGCTCGGCCAGCTCGTCCATCGCGCATTCGAGACTGAGCGTGCCCGACGCCTCGCCCGGCGCGCGCATCGGACCCGCGCCCGGCAGATCCAGCTTCACCAGGCGGTGTCCGGTCAGCCGGTTGGGCGCGGCATAGAGGGCGCGGGCGAAGTTGGACGCGTGCTCGGTGAACGTGCCGTCCTGTTGGCAGTGGGTCCAGGTCATGATCGAGAAGGCGTTGAGCCGGCCATCCTTCTCGGCGCCCAGGCGCACACGTTGCACCGTCGCCGGCCGGTGGATGGTGCCGTGCATCATCTGCTGGCGGCTGAAGGCCACCTTCACCGGGCGGCCCAGCGCCCGCGAGGCGAGCGCCGCCAACGTCAGGTCGTCGTAGGTCTGGCCCTTACCGCCGAAGCCGCCCCCGACGTAGCGGGTGAGCAGGCGCACGGCGTCGCGGTCGATGCCCAGCGTCTCGGCCAGGCCGTGCTGCGACGGCTTCACCATCTGGATCGAGGTATGCGCGATGCACCTGTCGCCCTCCCACCAGGCCAGCGAGGCGCAGGGCTCCATCTGGCAATGGTTCTGGATCGGCGTGGACCAGGTCTCGTCCAGCTTCACCGGTGAGGCTTCGAAGCCGGCGTCGAAGTTCCCGATCTCCACGTCCTGCTCGCCTGGCGGCTGCCCGGCGTCCGCGAGGCGGGCCGCAAAGTCCACGTCCGGCGTTTCCGCGGCATAGGTCAGGCGCACCAGGGCCGCAGCGGCCACGGCGTTCTCCAGGGTGTCGGCCACCACCAGCGCCACCGGCTGGCCCCAGTAGCTCACGCGGTCGCTCTCGAGCGCAGGCCTGGAGGCCGCGACGCTGCGCGGATGCGCCTTCGTCCCACGCGGCGACTGGGCCGGCGCGTTCAGGTGGGTCCACACCGCGAGCACGCCCGGCGCGGCCTCTGCCGCGGCGCTGTCCACCGCGCCGATCCGACCGGTGGCGATGGTCGCGCCGACCATGATCCCATAGGCCGGGGGAGACGGCGGCTGGACCTCGTAGGCATAGGGCGCCGTGCCGGTGACCTTCAGCGGACCTTCGTAGCGGTCGACGCCCTTCCCGATCAGGCCGGACCGATTGGTCGTGACGGGGTTGGGCGCCGCCCAGTCGCGTACCGAACTCATGCCGCCGCTCCCGATGATTCACGAACCGCCGCGGCGAACAGCCGGGCGACGAGGGGAACCTTGAACGCGCTCTCGTCGCGGACCGCAGCGTCCTCGAGTTCCGCGGTCATAGCTTCCGTGGGCGAGACGCCGGCCGCCAGGGCCGCTTCCGCCGTGGCGGCTCGCCAGGGCTTGTGGGCCACGCCGCCCAGCGCCACCTGGCCGCCGGCGATCGCGACGCTCGCATGGGCCGTCGCGTAGGACGCCCGGTCGCGCGCCTTGCGGTAGATCTGCCCGCCCGGGGGCGGCGGGGGAAGCACGACCGCAGTGATCAGTTCGCCCGGGATCATGTGGGTTTCCAGATGCGGGGTGTCGCCCGGCAACCGGTGCAGTTCCATCAGCGGAAACCGTCGTGCGGCGCCCGTCGGCGTCAGGGTCTCCACCTCGGCGCCGAGCGCGACCATGGCCACGGCCATGTCCGAGGGGTGCACCGCGATGCAGGACGCGCTGGCGCCCAGGATCGCCGTTTCGCGGCTCACGCCCTCCAGCGCCGCGCAGCCCTCGCCGGGACGCCGCTTATTGCAGGGCTTGGTCGTGTCGTAGAAGTACGGGCAGCGCGTCCGCTGCAGCAGGTTTCCCCCGGTCGTCGCCTTGTTGCGAAGCTGGCCCGAGGCCCCCGACACGATGGCCTGCGTCAGCATCGGATAACGCTCCCGCACCCGGCGGTCGCTGGCCACCTGGCTGTTCGTCGCCATGGCGCCGATACGCAGCGACGCCCCGTCCTCCTCGATCTGCGCCAGCGGCAGACGGCTCACATCGACCAGGTGTTGCGGCTGCTCGATCTCCAGCTTCATCAGGTCGAGGAGGTTCGTGCCGCCAGCCAGGAACCGCGCCCCGGTCGTCTCGGCCGCCGCCCTGACCGCCTGGCTCACGTCCGTGGCGCGTTCGTAAGTGAATGGCCTCATCCCTCAGCTCCCGCGACGGCGGCGATCGCGGCGACGATCTGCGGATAGGCGGAGCAGCGACAGATGTTGCCGCTCATCCTCTCGCGAATCTCGTCGCCGGTGAGCACCACGTCGCCACGAACGTCCTCAGTCGCATGGCTGGGGGCGCCGGCCTGCACTTCCCCAAGCATGCCGACCGCCGAGCAGATCTGGCCGGGCGTACAGTAGCCGCACTGGTAAGCGTCGTAGGTCAGGAACGCCTGTTGCATGGCGTGCAGCCGCTCAGGGGTTCCGAGGCCTTCGATGCTGACCACCTCGTCCCCGTCATGGGCGACGGCGAGCGACAGGCACGAATTGATTCGCACCCCGTTGACCAGGACGGTGCAGGCCCCGCACTGGCCGTGGTCACAGCCCTTCTTGGCGCCAGTGAGCTTCAGATGCTCCCGCAGCGCGTCGAGCAGGGTGGTGCGGGGATCGAGGTCGAGCGACCGCGCCTCGCCGTTCACGGTTATGGTGGTGCGCAACCCCGTCCCCTTCCAAATTGTGCGGCTGCGTTAGATGCGCAGCTCTCGAACCGAGTTCGCGCCTCAACCCTCGCCGGGAGCCAGCGCCTTGACCGAGAGGGCATGCACCGGTCCGGCCAACTCCTCGGCCAGCGCCCGATAGACCATCCGCTGGCGGGCCACTCGCGGCGTTCCCGAGAACGCGGGCGCCTCGATCGTCACGTTGAAATGGCTTTCCCCGCCTTCGCGCGCGCCAGAATGGCCGGCGTGCCGATGGGAGTCGTCGACGATCTCCAGCCGCGTGGGCTGGAAGGCCGCCGTAAGCTTGTCTTGGATCGTTTCAAATATGGCGCCCATTGGCCGCATCTTCAATTCTTGCAGGGAAGTTTCTCCCCCCCATACTTGGCGCATGTCCGGCGCGTTTCAATACAAGCCAAAGTTCGTCGATATCCGCGTCCGCCCGCCGTCCGAAAAGGACGAGTCCGAGGAGGACGTGAACGCCCTGAAACCGGGTGAGCGGGCCTGTGACCATCCAGGATGCCGACGGGCCGCCACGGCGCGCGCGCCCAAGGGGCGGGACATGCTGAACGAGCACTACTGGTTCTGCCAGCCGCATGCGGCCGAGTACAATCGCAACTGGAACTTCTTCGCCGGCCTGCCGGAGGGCGAGGTGCGCCGCCGCCAGCAGGAGGAGATGATGACGGGTGGGCGTCCGACCTGGGAGATGAAGGCCGGGCGCAATAGTCGGGAGGCCGCGGCCTTCACCGCCAAGTTCGGTACGGGCGAGGGCTATCGCGACCCGTTCAACATGTTCGGCGGCGGCGGCCAGAACGCGCGCAAGCCCGAGCCCGAACGCCGCAAGCTGGGCAAGATCGAGCGCAACGCGCTGGCTGACCTGGATCTGGACGACGACGCCGACAGCGCCAAGATCCGCGCCCGCTACACCGAGCTGGTGCGGCGGTTGCACCCCGACGCGAACAACGGCGACCGCTCCGGCGAACACCGGCTGCAGCGGGTGATTCGTTCCTACCAGTCCCTGCGCAAGGCGGGTCTGGCCTAGAGGCTGTTAGGGACCTGCGGCGCCTGCGTCAGTGACTTCCCCCTATGGGGGAAAGCGGCCCGATGCGCGGAGCGCGAGTGGCCGATGGGGGAAGTGCGAAGGAAGACTTCCCCCATCGGCGACTCGCCCCTGCCG
>DASVNS010000128.1:0-7073 GCA_036383735.1 Phenylobacterium sp.
GCCGTGGTCGCGCCTTGCAGCGGCGGCGGCCTGCTGGCCGGGATCGCCACGGCCGTGAAGGCGCTTTCACCGGCCACCGCCCTGATCGGAGCCGAGCCCGCCGGCTATGACGATACGCTGACGTCGCTGCGGGCCGGCGTCCGCACACCCGTCACCCCCACCCGCCGCACGCTCTGCGACGCCCTGGAGAGTCCCTGCACGGGCGAGCTGACCTTCCCGATCCTCCAGCGGTTCGCCGCCGACATCGCGGTGGTGACGGACGCGGAGGTGGCCGAGGCGATGCGCGTGGCCTTCTCCACCCTGAAACTGGTGGTCGAGCCGGGCGGCGCGGCCGGGCTGGCGGCGCTGCTGGCCGGCAAGCTCACGACGCCGACCGACACCGTCGCCGTGGTGCTCTCGGGCGGCAACGTCGACCCCGAGCCGTTCGCCGCCATCCTGCGCCGCGAGCTGTAGCGACGGCCGGCTACAGGCGATCCTCGGGCAGCGCCCCGCGAGGCGCGTCGCGCGGGGTGACCAGGCGCGCCAGCCGGGGCTTCAGCCAATTCTCGAAGTCGTCCACGAACTCGTAGACCACCGGCACCAGCACCAGCGACAGCACGGTCGAGGTGATCAGGCCGCCGATCACCGCCACGGCCATGGGCTGGCGGAACTCCGATCCCTTCTCCAGGGCCAGGGCGGTCGGCAACATGCCCGCCGCCATGGCCACGCTGGTCATGACGATGGGCCGCGCCCGTTCGCGGCACGCCTCCAGCAGGGCCTCACGCTGGCTCATGCCCTCGCGCTCGCGCTCGATGGCGTACTCGACCAGCAGGATCGAGTTCTTCGCAGCCAGGCCCATCAGCATCAGCAGCCCGATCAACGAGGGGATCGAAAGCGACAGGTTGAAGATCAGCAGGCCCAGGAACGCCCCGCCGATGGCCAGCGGCAAGGCGGCCAGGATCACGATCGGCTTGAAGAACGAGCGGAACAGCAGCACCAGCACGCCGAAGATCAGCGAGACGCCGGCGAACAGCGCGAGGCCGAACGACTGCATCATCTCGGTGAAGGCTTCCTGCTCGCCGGTCTCGGCGGGCGTCACGCCTTCGGGCAGTTTCTGCATGACCGGCAGCTTCTTCACCGCCGCCGCCGCCTGGCCCAGTTCCACGCCGTTCAGCTCGGCCTGGACGGTTTGCTGGCGCTTACGGTTGAGGCGCTCGATGCGGGCGGGGCCAGCCTGGAACTCCACATCGGCCACGGCGCCCAGCGTCGTGACGCCACCGGCGGCGGTGGGCAGGCGCAGGGACTTGATCCGCTCCAGGTCGGCGCGGGCGCCGGCAGGCAGGCGGACCCGGATCGGGATACGTCGCTCGCCCGCCGTCAGCTTCGCGACATTGGCGTCGATGTCGCCGACCGTGGCCACGCGGGCAGCCAAGGCGATGGCCTCGGCGGACACGCCCAGGCGCGCCGCCTCGGCGTGGCGGGGCCGGATGACCAGTTCCGGGCCGGTCGGCGGCACGGACGGACGGGGATCGGCCACCACATCCAGCGTCCGCATCTCGCGCTCGAGTTCGGTGGACGCGGCCAGCAGCTTGGCGGGGTCCTCGCTGGTGAGGATTTGCTGGTATCCGGCCGAGCCCTGGGAATCGAGGAAGTTGACCCTGGCGTCGGGGATGTCCCGCAGCTTCTGGCGGAGCGCCGCGCGGATCTCGTCGCCGCTGGCGCTGCGCCCGTGATCGAGCAGCACATTGAGACTGGCTGAGCGAAGGTCGCTGCCGCCGGCGCCCGAGAACGGGTTGGACGGCCCGGACGAGCCCACCTCGGCGAACACGTCGGTGACCGCGGGATGGGTTTTCACCGCCGCCGTCACCCGCTGGACGGTGTCCTCCATGTCCGCGACGGTGGCACCCGGCGGGCCCTGGACGCTGACGAACAGGTAGTCGGGGTCGCCCGCCGGCTGGAAGCCGGAGGGGAGGAGGGGCACCAGGAGGATCGAACCGGCGAAGATGATGCTGCCGGCGATCGAGGCGACGATCCGGTGGTCCAGCGCCCATCTGAGGGCGTGGTCATAGTAGCGCGGCAGCGGCCTGCGGACCTCGGCGTGACTGGACGGCTTCAGCAGGTAGGCCGCCATCAGCGGCGTCAGCAACCGCGCGACCAGGAGCGAGAACAGCACCGCGACGCAGACGGTAAGGCCGAATTCCCGGAAGAACTGGCCCACCATGCCGTTCATGAAACTGACCGGCGCGAACACGACCACGATGGCCGCGGTGGTGGCCACGACCGCCAGGCCGATGGCGTCGGCGCCCTGCATGGCCGCCTCGTAGGGGCGCATGCCCCCCCTCACCCGCTTTTCGATGTTCTCGATCTCGACGATGGCGTCGTCGACCAGGATGCCGATCACCAGAGTCAGGGCGAGCAGCGTCACCACGTTCAGCGAGAACCCGAACATGTTGATCACCAGGAACGTGGGGATCAGCGACACCGGCATGGCGAAGGCCGTCACCATCGTGGCGCGCCAGTCGCGCAGGAACAGCCAGACCACCAGGGCGGCCAGGAGCATGCCCTCCAGCAGCACATGCTGGGTGGCGCGGAAGCTGTCGCGGGTCTCCTGCACCTGGGTGAAGATGCGGGTAAACTTCACGCCCGGCCGTTCCTTCTCCAGCTTGGCGAGCCGGGCCAGGACGGCATCCTCGACGGCGATGTCGGAGGCCGCGCGCACCTTCGTCACCTGGAAGCCGACCACGGGACGGCCGTTCAGCCGCGCGAAGCCGCGGGTCTCGCCCGCACCGTCGCCGACCTCGGCCACGTCGGTCAGCTTCACATAGCCGCCGGTCCCGGTGGGAACGGTCAGTTCGCGCAGCTGCGCCAGGGTCGTCGCAGCGCCCAGCACGCGCACGGTCTGTTCGCGCCCGCCCACCTCCACGCGCCCGCCCGGCACATCCAGGTCCGCGGCGCGCAGGGCGTTGTTCACCTGGGCGGCGGTCAGGCCGCGGGCGGCCAGCTTGTCGGGATCGATGACGACGTTGATCTCGCGGCTCACGCCGCCCACGCGGCGGATCTGGGACACGCCTTTTTCCGCCTGCAGGGCGCGAGACAGGGTGTCGTCGATGAACCACGACAGCTCGACGTCCGACATGGCCGGCGCCTCGACGGCGAAGGTGCTGATCGGCAGGCTGTCGAACTCCACCCGCTGGACCAGGGGCTCGTCGATCTCACGCGGAAGGTTGGGCCGGATCTGATCGATCCGGGTCTGCACCTCGTCGGTCTTCTTCTGCAGATCCTCGCCGATCTCCAGCTCGATCATCGTGGTCGAGACACCCTGCGTGACCGTCGACTGGATGTTGCGGACATTGGGGATGGAGGCGACGGCGTCCTCGACCTGCCGGGTGATCTGGGTCTCGATCTCACCCGGGGCCGCGCCGTTCTGGGTGATGGTTATCGAGACGGCCGGGAACTGCACGTCCGGGAAATTCTTCACCGCCAGGCCGAAGTAGGCGATCACGCCGGCCAGCACCAGGCCGACGAACAGCACGGTCACGGGCACCGGGTTCTTGATCGCCCAGGCCGAGATCTGGAGCCCGCGGCGCGGATCTTGGGGCGGGTGGCTCATGGACGCTACGGCCTCTTCGCGAGCGCGGCGACCGGCGGCGACGGCGCCTGCTCGGTAGGTCGGACCTGATCGTTGTCGAGCAGGAACGCCGCGGCGTTCTGGACGATGCGGGTTCCGGCCGGCGGCCCGCGGACCAGCTGGACGTAGCCCCCGCCGCGGGCGCCGGTCTGCACCGCCACCCGCTTGACGCGGTTGTCGGCGCCGACGGTCATCACGCTGGCGCCGTCGGCGTCGTAGCGAATCGCGGTCTCCGGGGCGGAAAGCGCCTGGCCCGCGGCGTCGGCGAACACCGCGCGGCCGAAGCCGCCGGAGCGGATGTCGGCGCGTACGGGCAGCAGGATGCGCACCTCGCCAAGCTTGGTCTGCGGATCGATCTGCGGGCTGATCAGGCGCACCCGCCCCTGGGCCGTCGCGCCCGACGGAAGGGTCACCGTCGCGGTCTGGCCGATGCGGATGCGGGCGAGATCGGCCTCCGCCAGTTCCGCCGCGAGCTCGACCTGGCCATCCCGGGCCATGCGGAACCAAGGGGCCGAGCCGCCGGCCGACAGGTCGCCCGGGCGCACGGTCTTTTCGAGGATCAGGCCCGAGACCGGGGCGGTGACCGCCAGCTTGCGGCGCTGGGTCTGCAGGCTGCGCAGGTTCGCGGCGGCGGCCTGGGCCTGGAACCGTCGCTGGGCGATCTGTTCCTGGCTGAGCACGCCCTGGCCATCGAGGTCGGCGACGCGCTGGGCCTGGTCCGCGGCCTGGGCGGCCTGGGCCTGGGAGGCTGCGATCTGCGCCTCGATCAGGGTCGGGTCGAGCTGCACCAGGATCTGGCCGGCGCGCACATAGTCGCCCACATCCGCCAGCACGCGGGCGACGCGGTAGCCGGTGACCTCGGGGGCCACGGCGGCTTCTTCCCGCGGCCGCAGGTCGCCCGAGGCGGTCAGCCCGCCCACGACGGATCGGGTTTCGACCTGCACCACCCGCACCGCGCGGGCCTGTTCATCGCCCGACAGCTTCTCCGGCGGCTTCTTGCAGGCGGCGAGCGCCAGCATGGCGGCCAGGGGCAGGAGGGCTTTCGCGAGCTGCATGCGTCGTCTCATCTGGCGGCGTAGGCCTGGGCCGGCCAGCCGCCGCCCAGGGCCTTGTAGGCCTGGACCGACCGGCGGAGCGCCTGGACCTGGGCCGAGGTGAGCTGCGAGCGCACGGCGCGCCAGGCCTGCTCGGCCGAAAGGGTTGCATCGAGGTCAGTGAGCCCGCGCGCGTAGCCGATGCGGGCGGCCTGGTAGGCTTTCGCCGCGCGCGCCTCGCCGGCCGCAAGGATGGCCACGCGCCGGCGGTCGGCGTCCAGGTTAACCAGCGCACCCTCGGCCTCCTGGAAAGCGGTCTGCACCGTCTTCTCGTAGGCGGTCACCGCCTGTTCGGTGCGTGCGTTCTGGACCTTCAGCTCCGAGAGCAGGCGCGGAATCGAGAGCACCGGCTGCAGCACCGAGCCGCCGAGCGACCAGTTCTGGGTCTCGGTGGAGAAGCCCGGCTGTTCGATCCGCGACCAGCCGATGCCGGGGCTGAAGGTGAAGGTCGGGAAGAAGGCGAGCTGGGCCAGTCGCTGTTGGCCCGCCGCCGAGCGCACGGCCGCCTGCGCGCCGCGCACGTCCGGGCGGCGCTCCAGCAGCTCGCTGGGCAGGACGGCGGGCACGGCCGGCGCCTCGCCCACCTGCGGCGGTGCGTCGATGTTGGCGGTGGGCTCCACGATCCGGCCCGCAAGGATCAGGATGGCGCGCTTCTGGACCTGTAGCTGCGCCGCCAGGCCGGTGACCTGGGCCTGGGCCTGGGCGAGGTCGCCCGCGATGCGGTCCGGCTCCGTCGTAGCCGCCAGCCCCCGCGCGGCGCGCTTGCCAGCCACGTCGTAGAGCTCCTGCTGGATGCGCGCCGTCTCGCGGGCGTCGGCCAGCTGGACCGCCAGGCCGCGCGCCTGGAACCAGGCGTCGGCGGTGTCGGCGGCGATCTGCGCGCGCGCGGTCTCGTAGGCATAGCGGGCGCGGTCCACCTCGGCGTTCGCGGACCGGTAAGCGAACAGCGCCCGCCCCCAGGGATCCAGCTCCCAGCTCACATCGAAGCGAGCCGAGTACTGCCTGGAGACGCCGCTGGTCGAGAACCCCGGGATGCTGGCCGACGTGCCGCCGATCTGCCGGGTGTCGGTGCGCCGGCCGGACGCCGTGGCGTCGCCCTGCGGCAGGTATTCCAGGATCGCGCTGGCCCGCTGGGCCTGGACCTCGTCCAGCCGGGACCGCGCCGTCCGCACATCCGGATTCCGCAACAGGGCCTGCTCGACCAGAGACGTCAGCTCGGCGTCGCCGTAGGCGGTCCACCAGGTGTCGAGGACGATGGCGCCTGCGGGCGCGCCGGCCGGCGCTTCATAGCCGCCCGGCAAGGCGACGTCGGCCTTGCGCGGCGTGGCGCACGCGGTGAGCGCAAGCGCGGTCAGGACAGCATAGAGGCCAGGGCGGCGCGTCATGACTCGAGGGCTTCAGGACCGGCGTTGTTGAACAGGACTTCGCGGCCCCGACGCCTGGATGCGCAGAGCCACATCTCCGCCGGTGGCTCTTACGGCCACCATTCGCCAAGCCGTCTCGCTTAAACTCCGTATCATGTAAAGTGTTTTATCGGTAATGTGGACGGCGCGATGGCGCGGGAACTTGCAGGCGGGGAAGACCCCAGGCGCAGCATAGACCTGCTGTGGGGAGCGTCCGAGCCCGGCCGTCGCGGTCCCAAGCCGCGCTATTCGGCGGATCGGGTGGTGGATGCGGCGGTGGCGCTGGCCGATGCCCAGGGGTTGCAGGCGATCTCCGTCCGGCGGGTCGCCCAGGAACTCGGCGTCTCGCCCATGTCGATCTACACCTATGTGCCGTCCAAGGCCGAGCTGGTCGCGCTGATGTTCGACCGCGTCCTGGGCGAGGCTGGCGATCCGCCGCCCGAAGGCCAGGACTGGCGCGAGGCGCTGACCTTCGTCGCGTGCGAGCGCTGGCGGTTGACCGAACGCCACCCCTGGATGCTCGACTTGGCGTTGCACCGACCGCCGCTGGGCCCGAACCTGGTGACCCGCCACGAGGTCGCGCTCGGCATCCTCGACGCCACCGGGCTCGACGACCTCACCCGCGACCTGGTGATCCGCGTGCTGCACAGCTTCCTGGTGGGCGCCCTGCTGGAAGCCCGCGAGGCGCGCGAGGTCGAACGCACCAGCGGAATCACCGACGAGCAGTGGTTCGCCATGGCCGAGCCCGCGCTGGCGGCCCAGCTCGATGCACAGCGCTTCCCGCACGTGCTGCGGCTGCAAGGCGCCTGGCGCGCTGCCGACAAGGGCAAGGCCGCCGATCCCATGTGGCGCTTCCGTTTCGGCCTCGGCGTCGTGCTGGACGGGATCGCGGCCCTGATCGGGACAGGCCGCGCGAAGACCTAGCCCTGCGTTCCCGTGGGCTTTAGGATAACGCACATTCCGACCCCT
>DASVNS010000129.1:0-4191 GCA_036383735.1 Phenylobacterium sp.
AAAACCGTTGCGCGCGCGGAACGCCAGGTCGGTCTCCAGGCCCAGCACGCGGGCGTCGCCGGCATTGGTGGTGTAGGCGATGCCCGAGTCGCGGAACTGGTCCGTCTGGATATCGTCCCAGACATCGTAGAAGACCGCCGAATTCAGCGACAAACGATTCGACAGCGTGGTCAGCTTCAGGCCGACCTCATAGTTGACCAGCCGGTCCGGCGAGAACGTCTCGCGCACCGGAGGCAGGGGCTTGGCCCCGCCGGAGTTCACACCGCCCGAACGATAGCCCTCCGAAACGACGGCGTAGAGCAGGTCACCTTCCGCGAACCTCCATTGCACCGACAGCTTGGGCGAGAAGCCTGTGAAGCGGGTGTCGCGATCCAGGCCGCGCGGCGGGAAATTCTCGGAGACCACGTTGGATTTGGTGCGGGTGTCGATGTCGAAAACCCGCCCGCCCAAGGCCACGGTCCAGCCAGGCGCGAATTCGTACGAGGCTTCGCCATAGGCGGCGGCTTCGCGCACATAGTCCCGCCGGTGATCGCCGTAGACATGGCCCAGCAGCGGCGGGCCGAACGGAATCGGCACCAGGAACTCGGTCAGCAAGTTCACCGTGGTGTAGGAGCCATAGACGCCGGCCAGCCACGCGAACGGTCCCGCCCCGCGCGAGGTCAGGTAGATGTCCTGGACGAGCAGATTGGTGCGCGTACGCTCCGCATAGACCGCCTTGTCCCCGAAGTCGGTGTAGAGTTTCCGGGTGTCGGTCGAGTCGTACACGCTGCCGTACCGGTGCCGGATATAGCCGGTGGACGACGTGAGTTCGCCCCATCCCCACGAGCGCCTGACCGTTCCCGTCGCCAGCTCGATATCGTTCACGTGCGGCTCGGCCGTCCGGACCTTGCGCTTCAGCCCGAGGCCCGGCGCGGTATAGTGGGTGTCGTCGGAGCGCAGGTGTTGCCCGGCGAGGGTCACGCTCACCGACCATGCATCGTTCGGTTCATAGGTGGTGATCAGCCGCGCGCCCCGCCGCTCCGTGCGGTCGACGTTACTGCGGTTCTGCAGGATGTCGTCCAGATAACCACCCTGGACCTCCTGATAGGCCGAGAGGCGAAGGCCCAACTCATAGGGAAGCACGGGGTAGTTCACATAGCCTTCGGCGGCGCCGCTGGGCGCGCCGCCCTTGGTGATCGCCCCGGACGCCCGCAGTTCGGCCGAAAACTGCTCAAGGTCGGGCTTGCGGCTGACGATGCGGTAGACGCCGCTCATGGAGCCCGCGCCGAACAAGGCGCCCTGCGGCCCGCGCGCGACCTCGACCCGCTCGATATCGACCAGTCGCAGGTCGGGATCGGGCGCGTTGTAGTTGACCGGGATGTCGTCGAGGTAGGTGGCGACGGTCGAACGCGTCCGGCCGGAATAGGCGCCGTCCGAAAGACCGCGGAGCAGCAGCTTGTTGCGGCCCGGGCCGAGGTTCGTCGCCAGGACGCCTGCGAACTGGCTGGCCGCCTCGCCGGCGTCCGTCGCGCCCGTCGCCTGCGCAGCGCCGCGGGGAATGGCGGTGACGGCGACGGCCAGTTCACGCGCGCTGCGGACCCGCTTGGTGGCGGTGACCAGCAGCTCCGACACGGTCACCGGGGGCGACAACCGCGGCGCATCGGCCTTGGCGAGCGGTGAGACCTCGACCGCTCCTGGCGCGATCATCCGCCAACTACAGGGCGCGCCGGACAGCAGCCGCGCCAAGGCCTCCTCGACCGTGAGGGCGCCCACCAGCGAAGTACGGGAATGGCCGCTGCAGGCGGCCGCGCCGATCAGGGTGACATTGGCCTGCTGCGCCAGGTCAAGCAGCGCCTCGGGATAGGGCTGGGCCTCGATATGGAAGCGGACGCGGCCGGCCGCGGCGTGGGCGGAATCGCCAATACCCAACGCCGCCGCCGCGCCTGTGACAGCGGCCACCAATTCGCGACGTCCGAGGATAGTCAGCTCCGCCCCTAGCGTTCGACCTTACTTCCGAAGAAGCAGCAGCCCCCGCTGGGAAGGTATCGATCTTATGGGCAGCATCAAGGTCAGGCGCGCCATAACCGACGCCTGATCGTCGAGAACGATGACCCCCGTGACCGGCGACTTGCCCAGATCGGG
Organism: Phenylobacterium sp.; assembly: GCA_036383735.1. Classification (GTDB taxonomy): domain Bacteria; phylum Pseudomonadota; class Alphaproteobacteria; order Caulobacterales; family Caulobacteraceae; genus Phenylobacterium. The sequence goes on from DASVNS010000129.1 coordinate 2,122, forward strand.
GTCGGAGATCTCGATCTGGCCCTCGAACTGGCGGTTCAGGTCGGCGACTACGTTGGCCAAGGGTTCGGCCCGGTAGACGAGACGGCCGACGCGCCAGCCGAGGGTCTCCTGCGGATCGACGACCTGCAGCTGCGCGACGCCGGTGCGGTCGATTTCCAGCCGTTGGCCCGGCGTGAGCAGGAAGGCGCGACCTGAGGTCGCAGATGCGGCCGGCCGGACCTGGACCTTGCCGCCGGCGACGGTGACCGCCAGTTCGCCCTGGCGGTTGCGCACGTCGAACTGGGTGCCGACGACGCGAACGATCCGTCCCGCGGCTTCGACGGTGAACGGACGGCGGGTGTCGTGGGTCACGTCGAAGATGGCCTGGCCGTCCGCCAGGACGACCTGACGCGCCGTGCGGGTGAACCGGACGCTGAGGCTGGTCTCCGCGTTCAGGTCGACGACGGAGCCATCGGCCAGGGTGATCTTGCGCCGCTCCCCTCTGCCGGTGGCGTAGGTCTGTGCGGGAGGTTGGGACAGCAGCCCCGGGACGAACGCCACGGCCAAGCCGGCGGCAAGCGCGCTACCGCCGGCGGCCATCAGCCAGCCGCGTCGCGTATGCGCGGGACGGAGCGCGTCGCGGCGCGAGCGGAGCGCCAGGTCCTCCAGGACATCGTCGGCGGTGACTTCGAACTCGTGCCATAGGGCGAGCGTCCGCCGGTAGGCGGTCGCGTGCGCCGGGTCGGCGGCGAGCCATGCGTCGAAATCCAGACCGTCGCGCTCGGTCACGCCCGCGCGTTGCAGACGTGCGAGCCAAGCGGCGGCATCGGCCATCGCCCGATCGTCATACGTCGCCATGCTGGTCATCGACCCGTCTGCCCGATGTGCGCAAACTGCGCTGGACAGCCAGTGAGACGGCGCCGCGCACGGCCAACCCTAGGCCGGGTAAAAAATTCGTTGCCGGTCATGAGCGCAACCTCTGTGTGAGGTGACGGACGGCGGCCTGGATGTGCTGCTCGATCATCTTGGTCGAGATCCCCATGGCCTGCGCGGTCTGCGCCTGGCTGAGCCCTTCCAGCTTATGGAGCCGGAAGGCCCGGCCCATCTGCGGCGGCAGGGCCGCCACCGCCTCGGCAAGCTGGCGCACGCGCTGCTTGGCGACCAGGACCTCGTCGGCGGCGGGTTCATCCACGACGTCCTCGCCGCCCAGGGCCGCGCGGGTCTCGGTGCGCCATTGGCCGTTGCGTCGCGCGGATCTCTGGTTGCTCCGCGCGTGGTCGATCAGCAGGTTGGCGGCCATGCGGTAGAGGAGGGCGGAGGGCGCGCGCACGTCCGCGTCCGCGTCGTGGGAGAGGAGCTTCAGGTAGAGGTCCTGCACCAGGTCCTCGGCGGTCGACATGGACCGGGTCCGCGAGGCGAGGAACAGCAGCAGGCTCTCACGCTTGTCGAAGTAGGCGCGGATCAGCGCGCTGTCTTCCGCCGGTGTCTTGGACGGCCTGGAAGGCGCCAAGGCGTTTCCTCCTTCGCGGCGCGGCCTCGACGCGCGCCTCATCTCCGGGGCATGGCGAAAGATGGTGGATTAGCCAAGCGGTTTCGCCCGAAATTCCGGTGTGAAGCGGCGCCGGATGGGCGCCCGGCGTCGTGTCGGTTAGAACCGCCGCCTCGCGAACCGCGCCCAAGGAGCCATGTCCTGACCCAGTCCGTCGCTTCCCTCGATCCCGCCGACGTGATCGTCGTGGGCGCCGGCTCTGCCGGATGCGTGCTGGCCGATCGCCTGTCCGCCGACCCGAGCCGCCGCGTGCTGGTGTTGGAGGCGGGCGGCAAGGACGACTGGATCTGGTTCCACATCCCGGTCGGTTACCTGTTCTCGATTGGCAATCCCCGCGCGGACTGGATGTTCGAGACGGACCCGATTCCCGGGCTCGGCGGGCGCAGCCTGCGCTATCCGCGGGGCAAGGTGATCGGCGGAAGCTCGGCCATCAACGCCATGATCTACATGCGCGGCCAGGCGGCCGACTACGACGGCTGGCGGCAGCGTGGGCTCGCCGGGTGGGGCTGGGACGATGTCCTGCCGCTGTTCCTCGACCAGGA
>DASVNS010000130.1:0-13798 GCA_036383735.1 Phenylobacterium sp.
TGATCGCGTCCCAGCTTCCCCCTTCCGGGGGAAAGCGGCGCGAAGCCCCGGCAGGGGCGAGTCGCCGATGGGGGAAGTCTTCCTTCGCACTTCCCCCATCGGCCACTCGCGCTCCGCGCATCGGGCCGCTTTCCCCCATAGGGGGAAGTCACTGACCCAGGTGCCGCAGCTTCTAGGCCCGGCCCCAATCAGCCCTTGGCGGCTGCTGCGCCAGGGGCGGCCTGGGCCTGGCGCGCGGGCGCCGCAGGCTTGGCGGCGCCGGTGGGCGCGGCGCGGGTCTTGAAGCGCCCCTTCATCTTCTCCACCCAGCCCGCGAAGGCTTCGTTGTCGGCCGAGACGCGGCTGAAATCGCCGACGCTGAGGTGGCCGGACGGCACGCCCGAGAGAGCGATACGCAGGGCGTCGGGGTTGTTCGCCTTCTCGTAGAACCCCTGGTAGCGCTGCTGGAGACGGCCCAGCGCGGCCTCGTCGCCAGCCAGGCTGTAGGCGACGCCGGCGCGCAGCAGGCGGCCCTCTTCCTCGCTGGACAGCTGCGTCGGGTTCTTCCAACGGTCGCCCAGCGACTTCTCGAAAAGCGGCCCGGCGCCGGCCCAGTTCTTCTGCTTCCAGGTGATCTCGCTGCGAAGGTCCGTGCCGTCCTTCGTCGCATCGTTCCCGAGGATCTCCAGCGCGCTGTCGTACTTGCCGAGCGCGGTCCAGGCGCGCGACTCGATCAGGCGGCGCTCGGCGTTGAGGGCGGTCGGCAGCACCGTGGTGCGCGAGGCGTTGATCGCCTCCAGCGCCTTCTCGGGCTTGCGGTCCATCAGGTAGATCACCGCGAGATCGGTCGACACCTGGGCCTTGGGCACCCCGTCCAGCCGGTTCTCGGCCTGGTACTTCAGCAGGTCCGCGGCCTGCGGCAGCAGGTCCACGTCCACCAGGCGGCGGACGATCTTGCGCACCATCAGGTCGCCGTCGGCCCCGATGGGCGCCAGTTCCTTGAAGTCGAAGAACAGCGCCAGCGCCTGCAGCGGCTCAAGCCCATCGGCCAGGCCATCCAGGAACAGGCCGCGGAAGGCGGCGTTCAGGTCGGCCTGCAGTTGCTGGGCCTCGGGCAGGTCGGGCAATCTCAGGCCAGCCGATCGGAGCGCCTCGAGCGCCTCGCGATAGCGGCCTTGGCTCAGGTACAACTGCCCCAGCGCGCGGATGGTCTCGAGTTCGGTGGCGTCGCCCCGCCAGCGATAGCGCAGGCCGTCGAACACCCCGGCGGCCTGGACCGGCGTGATCTGGTTCAGCTGTAGCCGGATCTGCGTGGCGCGCAGCACGGCCGGCGCGGTGATGGAGTCGACGCCGGCGGTCGCGATCGCCTTGTAGATCTTCAGCGCGCGGTCCTGGAAACCCTGCGTCTCGATGACCCGCGCCTGGACCAGCCGGCTCTTCAGCTGTTCCTCGGAGGAGACCTTCTCCTGCAAGGACATCCGAATGCGGCTGTCGGCGCCCACCAGGTCGCCCTGGGCCAAGGCCGCCTCGGCGTCGGCGCGGGCGAAGCGCGCCTTCCAGAGCGCCGGCATCAGCCCATAGGCCTCCACGCCCTTGGCGAACTGCGCGCGCGCCTCGGGGTACTGGGCGATCTGGGTGTTGACGTAGGCCCGCCAGAGCGCCGTAGAGGGATCGTCGGCGAGGGCCGGAGACGAGAAGTCCGTATCCGCTTCGGCATACCGGCGGGCGAAGGTGCGGGCGACGCCTCGCAGCGCGCGGAACTCCGGATCGTCGAGCATCTCGGGGTGTTCGCGGGCCAGATTGTTCAGCACCCCGATCGCCTCGTAGCTCAGCTCCGACCCCACCAGGAAACGCGCCAGGCTCATGCGCGCGGCGACGGGCGCCTCGCGGTCCTTGTTGCCGCCCTCGATGGTGGCGGCCGACAGCAGGCTGTCATAGCGGCGCAGGAAGCCGGCCGAACCGACATTGGACCACTCCGCCGGGATGATCGCCGGCATGGCCGCCGGCTGTGGCGCGCCAAGTTGCGCGTCCTCGCGGTCACGAACCGCCCAGGCGGGCGACAGCGTCAGCCCATTCGCACGGCTGATGCGGACCAGCTCGCCATCGCGCTGGACGGTGACATCGTCGGCGAGCGGCTCGATGGCCAGGCCCTGCACCGAAGGCAGCAGGACGGCGTCCACGAAATCGCGGCGGCTGGGCACGCCCTTCGGCGGCCCGAGCGCGGTGACGACCGTCACCGTATCGCCCACCACCGGATCGGGCAGGTTGATGACGCGGGTGGCGCCGGCGAGCGGCGCCTTCAGCGCGGCCGGGCCGCCGGCGGCGTCGCGGGCCACCCGTACGATCGCCGGCTGCGACTGGGGGCCAGGGCCAAGCGACAGGGTCCAGGTCGAGCCCTGCGAGGCGAGGAAGATCGGCGCGTCAGGGTCCGTCTCGATCCGCAGCGCCGCATGGTCCGCACCCTTGAACGCCTGGATGCCGCGCAGGGGCCGAACGCCTTGCGGCGCGCTGGAGACATCGAGGGTGGCCGGTGCGTCGAACACCACCCAGATCGCGTCGCCTCGCCGGAACACGGCCGCGCCGGCGGGATTGGCCCAGGTAAAGGACAGTTGCGTCTGGCCGTTGGCCGCCTTCGACTCCATCCGGACCACGCCGTTCGCCGGCAGCGGGTTCGGCCGGGGCGGCTCGGGCTCGGCGACGGTGGCCTCGGCGGCGGGTTCGGCGCCCGGCTCCGAGGCCGGCTTCTGGAAGAAATTGGCGAAGGACGCGCCGTCCGCCTGGCTGACCAGGACGTCGGCGTCGTCGGCCAGGGTGATGACGATCTGCCGCTTGCCCGCGACCGGCAGCTTCACGGCGCTCTTGATCCACTTGGGCGGCGAGGTGAGCAGCCGGGCCACGTCCGGATCGCCTTCCGCAGCGGCGGTCAGGACCACCGTCCGACCTTCCCGGCGCAGGCTGCCGCCGCCCGACACTTCGATGCGGGAGAAGGTCTCTGCGGTGGCCACGCGCACGTCTGCGCCGCCGCGCTGGGCGACGGCCTTGACGGCGGGGGCCGCGATGCTCGCGGGGGCGGCGACGCTGGCGATGCAGGCCGCGGCGACCCCGGAGCGGAGGACCTTCTTCAGCACCATCGGCTATCCAGCGGGCGGCGCTGCTGATGCGGCCGGAGCCGCGGCGGGAGCGGCTGGGGCCGGTGCGGCGGGTTTCGCGTCGGCTTGCTGCGCGGCCGGCGCCTTCTTGCGAGGTGGAGCCTTCCGGGGCGCCGCAGCCGCCTGCTTTTTGACCGCGGCCTTGGGAGCCGCGGCATCGGCCTGCTGGGCTGGGGCGGCGGATGTCTGTTCCGCGACGGCGGTCGCCTTGGCGGCGGCGTCCTTGGCATTGGAGAAGCGGCGGGCCAGGGCCTCGGTCAGCTTCTTGGCTTCGGACGCGGGCATCTGCGCCACGATGGCGGAAAGCGACCGCTCCTTCATCTTCGCGGCGATCGGGATCCGGACGTTCTCATCCAGCGCGGCGAGGCGCGGGGCGGCGTCCTTGGCCTTCATGCCCTCGTAGACCTTCACCAGGCGGTCGATCTCGGCCGCTTCCTTGGCGTTCGACTGGGTCAGCAAGCCGTTCACCTCGGCCTTGAGGCCGTTCAGCGCTCGGATCTTGGCGTCCACCTTGGCCTCCGCCGCGGCCATCAGCGCGAGCTGGGTGCTGATGTCGTTCTCGCGGGCGTCGAGCTGGCCACGGCGCGCGCCCAGGCTCTGCAGCATCTGCAGTTCCGCGGGCGACAGGCCGGCTTGCTTGGCGAGTTCCGCCGCCGTGGGCGCGCAGACGCCCCGCGGCGTGATCGTCGGGGCGGGCAGCGCGGCAGCGGCGTCGGTCGCCGCGCCTGTGGCGGACACGACGTCCTTGCCGGCCTCGGCCTTTTCCGCCTTGGCCGGCTTTTCGGCCTTGGCGCCCTTGGCGGTCTCTTCGGCGAAAGCCTGGGCGCCGGAGATCAGCCCCGGCAGGTCGCGGGCGCCCGACAGCGCGTTGACGGCCAGGACGCCGCCGATGGCGACGCCGACCAACGGCAGGATGCGGGGAACGGACTTCACCGGCGCGCTCCTGCGAAGCGGTCGAACGCGGCGGGCGCGTCCTCGAACAGGTCGTCGTCGACAGCGGAGGCGATGCGGCGGCCGGACAACGGCGCACGACCGACCAGCGGCTCCGGCGCCGGCGCGGGGCGCTCGTCGTCGATCATGCCCTCGGCTTGCAGCCGCGAGCGCGCCATGGCCAGCAGCTTGCCCAGGCGATCCTCGCTCGAGCCCTCGCGGGCCTGGGGGACCACCGACGGCATGGGCCGCGGCGCGGCGCGTTCGCCGGCCAGGGCGCGGGGCAGTTCAGGGGCCGAGCTGACCAGCTTCTCCAGCTTGGCGGCGAGGGTGCGGCCCTTTTCGATGCGGTCCGAAAGCATGTCGGTGGCTTCGTCGGTGGCGGCGCGCAGGTCGGCCAGGCCCTGCTCGGCCCGGACCGCAGCCACGTTCAGCTCGCGCACCGCGACCTCGAAGCCCGCGTGGCTGTCCTTCAGCGCCTTCAGGCGGCGGTTCAGGCGGACGCCGACGACCATGGCCGCGATCAGCAGGCCGGCCAGCAACAGGTTCATCCCGATAGCGATCAGGCTCATGGCATCCTCTGCACGGCTTGGCGGGCGGCGGGGGAAAGCGGGGCTTCCACGCGCACGGCGATGTGGGTGTTGCGACGGCCCATGCGGCCGCGGGTGAGCGGAATGGAGCCGGCGCGGAGCTCGATCAGGCTGTCGGGGCCGGCGTTCAGCATGAGGGTGTCGCCGACCTTCAGGTCGAGCACCCTCTTGAGGCTGATCTGTTGTTCGTCGAGCACCGCGCGCACGTCCATCTGCGTGGTCCAGAGCTCGGTCGCGAGGTGGCTTTCCCAGATGTTGTCGCGTCCGAACTTTTCGCCCATGAACTGCTGCAGCAGCATCTTCCGGATCGGTTCGAGGGTCGCGTAGGGCAGCAGCAGCTCGATGCGCCCACCCCGGTCTTCCATGTCGATGCGCAGCTTGACCAGGATGGCCGCGTTCGCCGGCCGGGCGATGGCGGCGAAGCGCGGGTTGGTCTCCAGGCGGTCCAGGGTGAAGTGAACCGGGGTCAGCGGCTCGAAAGCCTCCTTGGCGTCGCCCAGCACCACCTCGACCATCCTCTGCACCAGCACGCGTTCGATGGTGGTGTAGGGCCGGCCCTCGATGCGCATCGCCGCCGTGCCGCGACGGCCGCCCAGCAGGACGTCGACGATCGAGTAGATCAGGTTCGAGTCGACCGTCAGCAGGCCGTAGTTGTTCAGCTCCTCGGCGCGGAACACCGAAAGGATGGCCGGCAGCGGGATCGAGTTCAGGTAGTCGCCGAAACGGATCGACGAGATGTTGTCGAGGCTCACCTCCACGTTGTCGGACGTGAAGTTCCGCAGGCTGGTGGTCATCAACCGCACCAGGCGGTCGAAGACGATCTCCAGCATCGGCAGCCGCTCGTAGCTGACCAGCGCCGAGTTGATGATCGCCCGGATGCCGGTGCGCTCCGAGATCTCGTCGTCCGACAGGTCGAAACCCAGCAGACTGTCGATCTCGTCCTGGTTCAGGATCCGCTCGGCGGAATTGGCTTCGGCGGCCGCGGCGGCGGCCCAGTCGGTCTCGGCGACGTCCACGTCCATCGCGGTGACTTCGGTGTCGGAGAACGGTTCGGTTTCGTCGGCCATGGGTTTGGGATGCAACAGCGCGGGGGCGCTAGTTGATCAGCATCTCCTCGATCAGGACGGCGTTGGCCTTTTCCGGCGCGATGACCAGATTCACCCGGCGCAGGATCTCCATGCGCAGCTGGTACGAGCCCTGGCTGCCCGAGAGGTCCTCCGGGCGCAGCTCGCGCAGGAAGGTCTGGAACATGTCCTGGAGCCTCGGCATGTTGGGATCGAGCTCCTCGACCAGGCTCTCGTCCGGCAGTTCCAGGGTGAGCTTGAGCTTCAGGAAGGTGGGGCGACCGTCGGCGGTCTGCATGTTCACCACCACGTCGGGCATGGTGTAGAAGACGACGCCATCGGGGCCTTCGCGAACCACCGCCGCGCCCTTTTCGCCTTCCTTGCCTTCCTTCTTCTCGCCCTTCTTCTTCTCTTTCTTCTTTTCCTTGGCGTGGTCGCCCTTCTCGGCGGCAGCTTCGGGCTTGGGCTTGAGGAAGATGAACGCGGCGGTCCCGCCGCCGCCCAGCACCACGAGCGCAGCCGCGCCGGCGATGATCAACATCTTCAGCGGCAGCTTCTTCTTGGCGGGGGCCTCGCCCTCCGCGCCTTCGGCGACCTCCGGGTTTTCGCCCTCGGCCTCCTTCGGCTTCTTTTCCTTCTTCGCCACGCGCCCAGTTCCTCGAGAGAGAGGCGGCCTTGGAAATGTCCGCGAGCCAACGAATGGCGGTCTTTGGTTAAGAAGCGGTTTTTAACACCTCTTAACGAGCGCGTTTCCTGCCCGGCATTTTCCGCCGCGGGGTCGCCGTTAACTTTATTATTCGTTGTTTTTATTGGAATTTCTAACTGGCCCGGACCTTGCATGCCATCGAGCCAGAAAGTCGCACTTCGCAAGGTCCCCATTCATGGACAACGCAGTCTACGTCGGCATCTCCCGACAGATGGTGCTCCGTCGCGAGATGGACATCATCGCCAACAACATCGCCAACCTCGACACCACCGGCTTCAAGGTGGAGTCGCTGATGCAGAAGACCGATCCGGCCGAGCCGGCCCGCACGCTGGGTGGCCCGCGGCCGGTGAAGTTCGTCGCCGCCGACACCGTGGCCCGCGATTTCGGCCAGGGCGCGCTCAACAAGACCGACGCGCAGCTCGACATGGCGATCGAGGGCGAGGGCTTCTTCCAGATCCAGACCGCGAACGGCCCGCGCTTCACCCGCGACGGCCGCTTCACCACCGACCCGACCGGCCGGTTGGTCACCCAGAACGGCCTGCCCGTGCTGGACGAGGGCGGCGGCGAGATCACCATCGACCCCGAGAAGGGTCAGGTCGCCGTCGGCGCCGACGGTTCGATGAGCCAGGGCAACGAGCGGGTCGGCAAGATCGGCCTGTACGCGTTCGCCAACCAGAGCGCGCTTGAAAAGGCCGGCGACAACACCTTCCGCAATGCCTCGAACCTCCAGCCCCAGCCGGCTGCCAAGGCCAAGCTGCGCCAAGGCTACCTGGAGACCGCCAACGTCAAACCGGTCCTGGAGATCACCCGCATGGTCGAGGTGAGCCGGGCCTACGAATCCACCGCCAAGTTGATCGACGCCGAAGCCGAACTGTCGCGCCGCTCTGTCGAGCGCCTCGGCCGCGTCCAGTAAGAGGATAACGAACGATGCAAGCGCTCCGCACCGCCGCCACCGGCATGGCCGCCCAGCAGCTCAACGTGGAAGTGATCTCCCACAACATCGCCAACATGAACACGGTCGGCTTCAAGCGCGAACGGGCCGAATTCCAGGACCTGCTCTACCAGACCTTCCAGGCGGCCGGCACGCAGTCGTCGGACCAGGGCACCATCGTTCCGACCGGGGTGCAGGTGGGCGCGGGCGTGAAGGCCAGCGCGGTCTACCGGGTCGGCACCCAGGGCAGCCTGACCAAGACCGATAACCAGTACGACATCGCCATCAATGGCCGCGGCTACCTGCAGGTGCTGCTGCCCTCGGGCGAGAACGCCTACACGCGGGCCGGCAACCTGTCGGTGAACGACCAGGGCCAGTTGGTCACCCAGGACGGCTACCAGATCCAGCCGGCGATCACGATCCCGAGCGACGCCGTGTCGGTCTCGATCTCCAAGGCCGGGCAGGTCGAGGTGAGCCAGGCGGGCCAGACGGCGCCCAGCGTGGTCGGCGTCCTCGAGTTGGCGACCTTCGTCAACGACGGCGGCCTGGAGGCGCTGGGCGACAACCTGCTGAAGGAAACCGCGGCCTCGGGCGCGCCCACCACCGGCACGCCGGGTTCGGTCGGCATCGGCACCCTGCAACAGGGCTACACCGAAGCCTCGAACGTCGACGCGGTCTCCGAGATCACCGCCCTGATCGTCGCCCAGCGGGCCTACGAAATGAACTCCAAGGTCATCTCCACCGCCGACAACATGCTGGCCACGGCCAACCAGGTGAAGGCGTAAGCTCATGAAGGCGCTCGTCTTCCTGGCGACCCTCGCGCTTGCCGCGCCGGCTCTGGCGGCCACGCCCGTTACGCTGAAGGCCGACGCCGCCGACGCGGACGGCATCGTCACCCTGGGCGAGATCTTCGACGGGGCGGGCGCGGCCGGGGCCACGCCGATCGCGTCTCGCACTGGGGCCAGCGTGATGCTGAACGCCGCAGCGGTCCGCGGAGCGGCCTATCGCGCCGGCCTCGACTGGCCGAACGCGGAGGGCCTGCGGCAGATCGTGGTGCGTAGCGGTGCGCCGGTCGGCCCCACGGCGATCGCGGCGCGCGGCAATGTGGACGTGCTGACCTGGGCCCGCTCGATCGGCGCCGGCGAACTGGTGCAGCCCGCCGACCTCATCTGGACCAAGGCGGCGATGGCGCCCGCGGATGCGCCGAACGACGCCGACGCGGTGATCGGCCTGGCCGCCCGCCGCCCCCTGCGCGCCGGCGCCGTCGTGGCCGCTCGCGACGTTTCCGCGCCCGTGGTGGTCAAGGCCAACGAGATCGTAACCCTCACCTACGACAACGAGAGCGTCTCGCTGGCGCTCCAAGGCAAGGCCCTGTCGGGCGGCGCCGTCGGCGACACGATCAACGTGCAGAACGTCACGTCGAAGAAGACCGTCCAGGCTGTGGTCACCGGACCCGGCCAGGCCGCGGTCGGCCCCGCAGCCGAGCAGCTGAAGCTGGTCCGCTCTTCCCGTTACGCGCTCCGTTGAAGGAAGCCCCGATGCGTCTCCGCCTGCTGGCTCCGCTGTTTCTCGTTCCGCTCGCCTTCAGCCCCCTCGCCGCCTGCTCCACGGTGTCCGAGGCGGTGAAAGGCCCCGAGCTGGCCCCCGTGGGCTATCCGGCCGCCCTGGTGCCGCGCGAGCAGACCATGCTGCCGCTGGCTTCCGCCCGCGAGCCGCTGCCGCAGCCCGCCAGCGCCAACTCGCTCTGGCGCACTGGCGCGCGCGCCTTCTTCAACGACCAGCGCGCCAGCCGCGTCGGCGATATCCTGACGGTGCAGATCGACATCGACGACAGCGCCAAGACCACCAACGCCACGGCAAGCTCGCGCACCTCCGGCATCAGCGCCGGCGTGCCGCATTTGCTGGGGCTCGAGTCCAGCCTGGGGAAGGTCCTGCCGGGCGCCTTCGACCCGGCGAACGCCATCGAGACCAACTCGTCCACCTCCAACGCCGGCGCCGGCCAGGTGAACCGCTCGGAGAAGATCAGCCTGACCATCGCCGCCGTGGTCACCGGCATCCTGCCGAACGGCAACATGATGATCCAGGGCACCCAGGAGGTGCGCACCAACACCGACCTGCGCCAGCTCACCGTCGCCGGCATCGTGCGGCCCGAGGACATCTCGTCGGCCAACACCATCCGCCACACCCAGATCGCCGAAGCCCGCATCAGCTACGGCGGCCGCGGCGACATCAGCCGGGTCCAGAAAACCCCGGCCGGCCAATCCCTGCTGGAACGCTTCTCGCCGTTCTAGGGCCGGATCGACATTCGGGAGGGCGATCAAAGGCCCTCTTCCTTTCCCCTCGCGGGAAAGCGTCAGCCATGTTCTGCCGGTCCAGCTCCGGTGGCGCGTCAGCGCCGAATTTCAGACGCAAAGACCGCGAAGCGACCGGCTACGCCGCCCGCGACTTCGCCTGGTCCATGAAGCCGGCGAAGCGTTCGAAGAGGTAGAGGCTGTCGGTGGGGCCGGGCGAGGCTTCGGGGTGGTGCTGGACGGAGAAGACCGGGCGGTCCCTGAGGGCCAGGCCGGCATTGGTGCCGTCGAAGAGCGAGACGTGGGTTTCAACCACGGGGCCGGGCAGGCTGGCGCGGTCGACGGTGAAGCCGTGGTTCATCGAGACGATCTCGACCTTGCCGGTGGTCAGGTCCTTCACCGGGTGGTTCGCCCCATGGTGCCCCTGGTCCATCTTCACGGTCTTCGCCCCCAGCGCCAGCGACAGCATCTGGTGGCCAAGGCAGATCCCGAACACCGGCTTGCCGCTCTCCACCAGCTTCCTGATCTCCGGCACCGCGTACAAGCCGGTGGCCGCGGGGTCGCCGGGCCCGTTGGACAGCAGGACGCCGTCGGGGTTGCGGGCCAGGATCTCGTCCGCCGTGGTCTTGGCCGGCACCACCGTGACCCGGGCGCCGACGGACGTCAGGGCGCGCAGGATATTGCGCTTCACGCCGTAGTCGACCACCACCACCTCATACTTCGGCTGGCCATTTCCCGTCTGAGAGGCCCTGGCGTAGCCACCCTCCCAGTCCCACAGACCCTCGTCGTAGACGAAGGGCTGCAGGCAGGAGGCGTCCTTGGCCAGATCCAGGCCTTCGAGGCCGGACCAGGCCTTGGCCTTGGCGGCGAGCGCCTCGATGTCGAACTTGCCCTCCGGATGGTGGGCGATGACCCCGTGCGGCATGCCGTGTTCGCGCACGGCCCGCGTCAGCGCCCGGGTGTCGACGCCGGCCAGCCCGATCACACCCCTGCGGCTCATCCAGGTGCCGAGGTCGACGTCGGAGCGCCAGTTCGCCGGCGGGGTCGGCAGGTCGCGGAAGATCGCGCCGACGGCGGCCGTCTCGGCGGCGCCCGACATCTGCTCGACGTCTTCGAGGTTCGTGCCGACGTTGCCGATGTGCGGGAAGGTGAAAGCGACGATCTGGGCCATGTAGGAGGGGTCGGTCAGCACCTCCTGGTAGCCGGTCATGGCGGTGTTGAAGCAGACCTCGCCGACCGCGTCGCCCACGGCTCCGACGCCGATCCCCTGCAGGACGGTTCCGTCGGCCAGCACCAATACGCCGGTGACGCCAGGCAGCAGATCACGGCTCATGGTGTTGGTTCCTTCTGGGCAAACGGCGGCGTAGGTAGTCAGTCCCAGAGCCGGGGTCAATGTGGTGAGGACGCTATGGCCTATATCGATCCAGACCGCGAGGCATGGGAATTCTTCAAGAGCCTGCCGCGCGACCAGCCGATCCACATGCTGAACCTCGTGAAGCTGAAGCTTCGGGCGGAATACCCGGAAGGCCACATGGACCACGGCAAGGAGCTCTCCGGCCTGGACGCCTATCGCGCCTATGGATCGACGACGGCGCACATCTTCAAGCGGGTCGGGGGCCGGCAAGTCTGGGCGGGCAAGCCGCAGGTGATGGTCACCGGCCCGGCTTCGGAGGCCTGGGATCTCGCGTTCATCGCCGAGTACCCGAGCTCGGAGGCGTTCCTGACGATGGTGCGCGACGCGGAATACCGCGAGCTGGTGAAGCACCGATCGGCGGGCGTGGCCGATTCGCGCCTGTTGCGGCTGGAGCCGATCCGCGAGCCCGGCGCCGGCTTCGGCGAATAGGCGGCCGAAAACGAGGGATCGTCGGCATGTCGGCTGCCGCCGGATGGCGGTAGAACGGCGGCATGCTTGCGTTGCGCCCGAACTGCGAATGTTGCGACCGCGACCTCCCGCCCGATAGCGGCGACGCGCGGATCTGCAGCTTCGAATGCACCTTCTGCGCCGATTGCGTCGAGAACCGCCTGGGCGGCCTCTGCCCCAACTGCGGCGGCAACCTGGCGGCGCGACCGATCCGGCCGGCCAGCGCGCTCGCCCGCTTCCCGGCCTCGGCCCAGCGGGTGACGAAGCCGCACGAGGCCTGCGCGGGCTGACCCCGCCGTGGCCGCGGCGACGATCAGCCCTAGAGGCGGTTAGGGAGCTGATCGCTTCCCAGCTTCCCCCGTCCGGGGGAAAGCGGCGCGAAGCCCCGCAGGGGCGAGTCGCCGATGGGGGAAGTCTTCCTTCGCACTTCCCCCCATCGGCCACTCGCGCTCCGCGCATCGGGCCGCTTTCCCCCATAGGGGGAAGTCACTGACGCAAGCGCCGCAGGTCCCTAACAGCATCTAGGCCGCGCCCAAGGCTGTCTCCAGCGCGCCGAACAGCGCCTCCACCCGGATCGGCTTGGCGATGTGCCCGTCGGCGCCCGCCGCTGCGCTGGCCGCGCGATCGTCCGGCGAGGTGTTGGCCGAGAGCACGATGGTGGGGGTCCGCGGACGCCCTGCGGCCTGTTCCTCCGACCGGATCGTGCGGATCGCGGCGAGGCCGTCGGTGACCGGCATGCGCAGGTCCATCAGCACCGCGTCGAATCCGCCGTCGCGCCAGGCTTCGACGGCTTCGAAGCCGTTTTCGACGGTGACCACCTGGACGCCGGCCGCCTCCAGCATCAGTTCGATGACCTTGCGGTTGGTCGGGTTGTCGTCGGCGGCGAGCACCTTCAGCGGCCGATCCGGCGCGGCGTGCGGCCGATCGTCGGGCGCCAGGTCGGCGTCGCCATAGTCCAGCAGGCCGCTCACCAGCCGGTCCAGTTGCCGCGCGGCGGCGCGGATTTCGTCGACCAGCGCCCGCTGATCGGGCTGGAGCGTGGTCCCTTCCAGGGCCTGAGCCAGCCCGGACACGCCGTTCAGCGGCGTGCGGAGCTCGTGGCTCATGTCGGCGAGGAACTCGGCCTTGGCGCGATGAGCCGCCTCGGCATGGGCGAGGGCCTGCTCCAGGGCCTCGGCCTGGCGCTTCAGCTCGGTGATGTCGACCCGCAGGCCGATCACGCCGCCGTCCGACGTTCGCCGCTCCTCCACCATCAGCCAACGGCCGTCCGAGACCTGCTGCTCATGGCGATCGCCGGTGGCGGTCGATAGCTTGGCCGCGCGGGCGGCGAGCCATTCCTCTTCGCGCCCGATGGCGTCGGGATAGTCGCCGCGCCTCACCCCCTCGCGAAGGGTGTCGATCAGCCGCGCGCCCGGCCGGAACAGGTCGGCCGAGCGGTGATAGATCTCGGCATAGCGGCGGTTCCAAAGAATGTAGCGGCCGTCGGCGTCCAGGAAGACCACCCCTTCCGGAATGGCGTCGATGGCGTCGCGCAAGCGAGCTTCGGCGCGCTCGGCCTGGGCCTGGGCTTGTGAGAGCGCCGTCGCTCCGGTCAGCCGCGTGATCCAGGCCCTCAGGCCGCCGCCGCCCATGCAAATCTCCGATTCGTGTGCGAAGGAGGATGCGGCGCGAACGTTACCGAAAGTTCCCAATCACGACGGCCCCACGGGTTTGGCGCGAGGCGCCCAGGCCCATTGCACATGGCGCCCACCAATTGCACATTTCCGGCGCTCGCCCCCATGGAGCCCGCATGCGCATCAATACGGTCGGCCTCGATGCCGACGACACGCTCTGGCACAACGAGACCATCTTCCGCCTCACCCAGGACCGCCTGCGGGAGATGATGGCGGACTATGCCGACGAGGCGGCGACCAACGCCAAGCTGGCGGAGGTCGAGAAGCGGAACCTGCGCCTCTACGGATATGGCGTGAAGGGCTTCACCCTCTCGATGATCGAGACCGCCATGGAACTGACGCGCGGCGCGCCGCCGGGCCGCCTGATCGCCGACATCCTGGCTGCCGGCCGCGAGATGCTGTCCGAACCCGTCGAGCCGTTGCCGGGGGTCGAGCAAGCGCTGGGCGAGATGTCGGACGCGGGCTACCGGCTGGTGCTGATCACCAAGGGCGACCTGCTGCATCAGGAGCAGAAGCTGGCCGCCTCAGGCCTGGGCGACCTGTTCGCCGCGGTGGAGATCGTCAGCGAGAAGGACGCCTCGACCTATGCCCGGGTCTTCGACCGTCACGGCGCCGGCGCGGCCC
>DASVNS010000131.1:0-7282 GCA_036383735.1 Phenylobacterium sp.
CCAAGGGCGACCTGCTGCATCAGGAGCAGAAGCTGGCCGCCTCAGGCCTGGGCGACCTGTTCGCCGCGGTGGAGATCGTCAGCGAGAAGGACGCCTCGACCTATGCCCGGGTCTTCGACCGTCACGGCGCCGGCGCGGCCCGGGCGGCGATGTGCGGCAACTCGATGCGCTCCGACATCCTGCCGGCGCTCGAGGCGGGCGCCTGGGGGGCGTATATCCCCTACCCCATCACCTGGGCCCACGAACTCGCCGAACCTCCGGCCGACCATCCCCGTTTCGCCGAACTGAACAGCATCTCCGCGTTGCCGCGATGGGTGCATCAGGTGGCCGCGTCCGAATAGAAACCACGAAAGGCACGAAAAACGCGAAAGCGACCGCTTGGTGTCGCTGGCGGTCTTTGTGGTCTTCGTGTCGAAAGGACTGCGCCTGCGGCGCCCTCAACGGAATGGCGAGCGTAGTTTGAAGGCGTCATGGTCGGCGACGTCGGCAGGAGCGGGGCCATTCAAGCAGGGGAAAGCCCGATGGCGGCTTCATTCTACGACCTCAGCGTGCCGACCCTCCTGCAAACCGTGAGCGCCGTCGGCGGCTTCCTGGACCGCGCGGCCAGGCACTGCGCCGAGACCGGCGCCGACCCGGACGATTTCGTGCATGCCAGGCTCTTCGAGGACATGGCGCCCTTCCATTTTCAGATCGAAGCGGCGTGGCACCACGCCGTATGGGGGATCGAAGCCGCGAGAACCGGCCGGTTCTCTCCGCCCGCCCTGGTCGGACCCGTCCCCTTCGCCGACCTGCAAGCTATGATCAGCAAGGCGGAAAGGACGCTGAGGGCGTTCACGCCCGAGGAGGTCAACAGCTGGGCAGGGAGGGACCTGGACCTTCAGATCGGTCCGCGGAGGCTCGCCCTTACATCGGAGACGCTCATCCTCTCGTTCTCGCTGCCCAACTTCCATTTCCACGCCGTCACCGCGTACGACATCCTGCGCTCGCGCGGCGTGCCGCTTGGCAAGCGCGACTACGAGGGGCGCTTGCGCATCCGTTCGGCCTAGATGGGGTAACGGGCCGGCCCTTCGCGGGGCGGGTGGTCGTCCCGTTACCCCATCTAGCTCGACGTGGATGTGCGAAGGGCGCCTACAGGTCGAACTCGGTCACTTCCGCCACGCCGGGAAGCGGATCCTCATGGGTCCGCAGCCTAAGCCCGCCGCCCCTTCGCCGACGCGTTATCGACGCCCAGGGCGCTTAGCGCCGTCCGCACGATGCCATCCGCGTCCAGGCCGGCGAGCGCGTACATGACCTCCGGCTTGTCGTGGTCCTGGAAGATGTCGGGCAGGGTGAGCGTGCGCACCTTGAGGCCGCGGTCCAGGGCGCCGTGCTCGGCCAGGGCGTGCAGGACGAAGGCGCCGAAGCCCCCGACCGAACCCTCTTCCACCGTGATCAGCGCCTCGTGCTCGCGCGCCAGCCGCAGCAGCAGGTCGACGTCCAGCGGCTTGGCGAAGCGGGCATCGGCAACGGTGGCCGACAGGCCCCGCGCGGCCAGTTGGTCGGCGGCCTTCAGCGCCTCGCCCAGCCGCGTGCCGAACGACAGGATGGCGACGGCCGTCCCCTCGCGCACGATGCGGCCCTTGCCGATCTCGAAGGGCGCGGCCAGCAGCGGGATCTGCGCGCCGGCGCCCTCGCCCCGCGGATAGCGGAACGCCGAGGGACGGTCGTCGATCGCCGCAGCGGTGGCGACCGCGTGGGCCAGTTCCGCCTCATCGGAGGGGGCCATGACCACCATGCCGGGCAGCGCGCCCAGGAAGCCGACGTCGAACGAGCCGGCATGCGTCGCGCCGTCCGCGCCGACCAGCCCCGCCCGGTCGATGGCGAAGCGGACCGGCAGGCCCTGAATCGCCACGTCGTGCACCACCTGGTCGTAGCCGCGCTGGAGGAACGTCGAATAGATCGCGCAGAACGGCTTCATGCCGTCGGCGGCGAGCCCGGCCGCGAAGGTCACCGCATGCTGCTCGGCGATGCCGACGTCGAAGGTGCGCTCCGGGAACGTCTCCGCGAACAGGTCCAGGCCGGTGCCGGACGGCATGGCCGCGGTGATCGCCACGATCTTCGGGTCGCGCTCGGCGTGTTTGATCAGCTCCTGGGCGAACACCTTGGTGTACTGCGGCGGGCCGGCCTGGGCGGGCTTGGCCTGCTTGCCGGTGATCACGTCGAACTTCGCGACCCCATGGTATTTGTCGGCCGCGCTCTCGGCCGGACCGTACCCCTTGCCCTTCTGGGTCACGACATGGACCAGGACCGGCTTGTCCTCGATCTTGCGGGCGTTTTGCAGGACGTGGACCAGGGCGTCCATGTCGTGGCCGTCGATCGGGCCGACGTAGTAGAATCCCAGCTCTTCGAAGAACGTGCCGCCGGTCACCATGCCGCGGGCATACTCCTCGGCCTTCCGCGCCGCTTCTTGCAGCGGCTTGGGGAACGCCTTGGACACGGCCTTGCCCAGGTTGCGGATCGAGCGGTAGCCGCTGCCCGAAACCAGGCGGGCGAAATAGGCGCTCATCCCGCCCACCGGCGGGGCGATCGACATGTCGTTGTCGTTGAGGATGACCGTCAGCTGCTTGGTCGTGGCGCAGGCGTTGTTCATCGCCTCATAGGCCATGCCGGCGCTCATCGAGCCGTCGCCGATAACGGCCACCACCTTGTTGTCCCGGCCCTCGGCGTCCCGCGCCGCCGCGAAACCCAGGGCGGCAGAGATCGAGGTGGCCGCGTGCGCCGCGCCGAAGGGGTCGTATTCGCTCTCGGAGCGCTTGGTGAAGCCCGACAGGCCGCCGGCCTGGCGCAGCGTGCGGATGCGGTCGCGTCGGCCGGTGAGGATCTTGTGCGGATAGGCCTGGTGGCCCACGTCCCAGATCAGGATGTCCGCGGGCGTCTCATAGACGTTGTGCAAAGCGACCGTCAGCTCGACCACGCCCAGGCCCGCGCCCAGGTGCCCGCCCGTTTCCGACACCGCCGCGATGGTCTCCGCGCGCAGCTCGTCGGCCAGTTGCTTCAGCTCCGGAATCGAAAGGCTTCGGGTGTCGGCCGGCGACAGAACCTTATCGAGCAGAGGGGTTTCGGAAGGCAACGCAGAGATCCTCGACTATTGGCGGCGATCTAGCACGAAATCGACACTGGCCCGTAGCGATTCCGCCCGCGAACCAAACGCATCCAAGTGGGATTTCGTCTGGGTTTTGAGCAGGCCGAGGCGCTCTCTGGCCGCATCGACGCCCAGCAGGGTGACGAAGCTGGTCTTGCCGGCAGCGGCGTCCTTGCCCACCGCCTTGCCCATGACGCCGGCGTCGCCCTCGGCATCCAGCAGGTCGTCGACGATCTGGTAGGCCAGGCCCAGATCGTGCGCGAACGCCATCAGCGTGGAGCGCTCGCCGTCCATGGCGCGGGCCAGAACCAGGGGCAGTTCGAAGGCGCAGGCGATCAGGGCCCCCGTCTTCAACCGCTGCATCCGGGCAACGCCGCCCAAGTCCTCGCGCACGCCCAGCATGTCGATCATCTGGCCGCCGACCATGCCCCGCGCGCCGGCCGCCACCGCCAGGCGGGTGATCAGCTCGGAACGGATGTTGCCGTCGGGATGGGTGTCGGGATGAGCCAGGATCTCGAACGCCGCGGTCTGCAGCGCGTCGCCCGCCAGCACCGCGGTCATTTCGTCATAGGCCACGTGGACCGTCGGCTGGCCCCGCCGCACGGCGTCGTCGTCCATGCAGGGCAGGTCGTCGTGGATCAGGCTGTAGGCGTGGATGCACTCCAGCGCGCAGGCCGAACGCAGCACATAGGTCTCATCCAGGTCGAACATGCGCCCGGTCTCGAGCGCGAAGAAGGTGCGCAGGCGCTTGCCGGGCCCAAGCGCCGCATAGCGCATGGCCTCCGTCAGCCGGCTCTCGGGCCCGTCCGCCCGGGGCAGCAGCTCGTCCAGCGCCACGGTCACCAGGTCCGCGGCCTCGGCGACACGGCGCGCCAGATCCATCAGCTGAACTCGGCGGGTTCGACGCCCGGCACGCCGCCGGCCCCCATCACGATCTTCTCGACCCTGAGGCGGGCTGCCTCCAGCCGGGTCTCGCAGTGAGCCTTCAGGGCCGCGCCGCGCTCGTACATGCGGATGGAATCCTCGAGCGGCGCCTGGCCGGACTCAAGTCGCGCCACGATCTGCTCCAGTTCCGCCAAAGCGGTCTCGAACGTCATGGCGGAGATGTCGGCGGGCTCGGGCATACCCACGTCTTTAGATCGCCCATTCGCCGAAGGGAACACTTCGGAGCTTGCTCCCTAGGCGCGCTCGAAGCGCCGCATGGACCAGTATTTGTAGCCCTCGCTCTCGACCAGCTTCCACCCCAGCGTTCTCAGCGAGCGCCCGATCAGGTGGTTGAAGAAGCCGTGCGCCAGCACGACCACGTTGTCGCCGCCGGCCGCCAGGCCGATGAGCAGGGCCGCGGCCCGGTCGGCTCGCATCTCGGCCTGGACGCGGGTCTCCTGCCCTTCATGGTGGTTGAAATACCACCACCACACCCTGGCGATGAACCCCCAGAACCTTGGCGACAGCTTCACCCACGCCGGGAAGTTCGGCGGCGGCAGGGGGGCCTCGATGAGGATCTCATGGTGCGGGAACTCACGCTGGCCGACCATGGTCCGCGCGCTCTCGATGGCGCGCAGCCGGGTGGACGACACGAGAGCACCGCATTCCGCTACGAATTCGCGAAGACGGTCCGGCGGCGTCTGGCCGGGCAGAATGCCGCCGATCTCATAGGTGGCCCAGAATTCCCGGTATTCCGCCGCCGACAGCCGCACCTTCCGCGAAAGCGCAGGCTCGCCATGACGCGCAAGGATGATCGCGCCGTGGCGCGGGGGCGCGGACTGGTCGCTCAAGTCGCTGGCCATATATCCTGGGAACGCAACCCTACCCCTCGCCGAGAGCCCTCACGTGCGCGAGCGCCGAACGACCGAGCGCCTGAAGGTCGTACCCGCCCTCAAGCGAGGACACAACCCGACCCTTGGCATGTCGATTGGCCACCGAGGCGATCGCGCGGGTAGCCCAGGCGAAGTCGGCCTCCTCCAGGCTCTGGCCGCCGCCACCGACCGGATCTCGCCGGTGGGCGTCGAATCCGGCTGAGATCAGAATCAGGTCGGGGGCGAACGCATCGACCCGTTCCATCAGCCCGTCGAAGGCGCGGCGCCAAACCTGGGCGGAGGCGCCTTCGGGCGAGATGGCGTTGGCGATGTTGTCGGGCGCCCGCTGATCGGGATGGCCGCTGCCGGGCCACATCGGCCATTGCTGGATCGAGGCGAAGAAGGTGTCCGGCCGTCCGCCGAGCGCGGCCTGGGTGCCGTTGCCGTGGTGGATGTCGAAATCCACGACCGCGACCTTGGCCAGGCCACACTGCTGCGCCGCCAGCGCCGCGACCGCGATGTTGGAGAAGATGCAGAAGCCCATCGGCAGGCCGGGCTCCGCATGATGGCCGGGCGGCCGCACGGCGCAGAACGCCCGCTGGGTCCGGCCCGCGGCCACGTCGCGCACCGCCTGGACCACCGCGCCGGCCGCGCGACGGGCGGCGGTCAGCGATCCCGCGGACATGTAGGTGTCGGCGTCCAACACCTTCAGCCCGGCGCCGGGCGCCGCCCGCTCGATCGCCTCGACGTAGGCCTGGTCGTGAACCCGCAGCAGGTCGGCGATCTCGGCCAACGGCGCGTCGCATGGGGCAAGGTCCAGGTCGGAGTCCGACAACGCGTCCGTGACGGCCCGCAGCCGTTCGGGCCGCTCGGGATGCCCTTCGCCCGGCCGGTGGTCCAACATGTCCGGATGGGTGTAAAGCGCGACCGTCATCCGGTAATTCTAGCTCACATTCTTGCGAACCTCATGAGTGAACCCATCATCCGCCGTGCAGGTCTCGCCGACGCCGAGGCCCTGGCCGCCTTGGGCGCGCGCACGTTCACCGAGACCTTCGCCCATCTCTACGATCCGCAGGATCTGCAGGCGTTCCTCGCCGACGCCTATGGCCTGGACCGGACGCGCAGGGACCTCGCGGATCCCGCGAAGGCCTCATGGCTCGTCGAGGTGGACGGCCAGGCCATCGGCTACGCCTCGGCAGGTCCGTGCGGCCTGCCCCACGCCGGGGTCACGTCGGCCTGCGGCGAGCTGAAGCGCATCTATTTCCTGAAGGACCGGCAGGGCGGCGGCCTGGGCAAGACGCTGTTCGCCAGGGTGATGGCCTGGCTGCAATCCGCGGGACCAAGAACGGTCTGGATCGGCGTGTGGTCCGAAAACTTCGGCGCCCAGCGCTTCTATGAACGCCAGGGCTTCGAGGCGGTTGGCGAGTACGGTTTCCAGGTCGGCAAGACCATCGACCGCGAGTTCATCCTGCGCCGGGCCGCCGAGGAATTTTCCCAGCCCACGGACAGCGAGCGACGCGACGTCGCCTGGACCCGCGCCGTTCACGGCCAGCAGGGATAAGGTCGCGGGCTGTCTTTGAGGGTCGCACTGGACATCGGGCGCCCACGGCCCCATCCTTGCGGTTCAAACGGATGTTCGACGAGCCAGCCTGATGTTCATGCGCTTCTTCACCGAGCTTCGCGAGGCCAAGGTGCCTGTGACGCTGAAGGAATATCTCGCCCTGATGGAGGCGATGGACAAGCAGGTCATCGACCGCTCGATCGACGATTTCTATTACCTGTCCCGCGCCGTCCTGGTGAAGGACGAGAAGAATATCGACAAGTTCGACCGGGTGTTCAGCCACGTCTTCCAGGGCATGGAGAAGATGGACAGCCCGGACCTGGCCGCCGACATCCCCGCCGAGTGGCTGAAGAAGCTCTCCGAGCGGTTCCTCACCGAGGAGGAGAAGGCGCAGATCGAGGCCATGGGCGGCTTCGACAAGCTGATGGAAGCGCTCTCGGAGCGGATCAGGGAGCAGAAGGAGCGCCACGAAGGCGGCAACCGGGCGATCGGCACCGGCGGCACCTCGCCCTTCGGCGCCAACGGCTATCACCCCGAAGGCATCCGGATCGGCCAGGAGAAGGGCCGGCACGGGCGGGCGATCAAGGTCTGGGACAAGCGCGAGTACAAGAACCTCGACGACAGCGTCGAACTGGGCACCCGCAACATCAAGATGGCGCTGCGCCGGCTGCGCAAATGGGTCCGCGACGGGTCGGCCGAAGAGCTCGACATGGGCGCGACCATCAAGGGCACGGCCGAGAAGGGCTATCTCGACATCAACATGCGCCCCGAGCGCCGCAACAAGATCAGCGTCCTGATCTTCTT
>DASVNS010000132.1:0-2775 GCA_036383735.1 Phenylobacterium sp.
ACCCGACGCCGCCGGCGGCGGCCTCGATCAGCACGCTCTCGCCCGGCGCCAGCCGCGCGGCGTTGCGAAGCGCAAGCGCCGCGGTCAGCCCGTGCGCCACCACGGCCGCAGCCTGCACGGCGCTGACGCCGGGGGGCAGCGGTACGACGATGGCCGCCGGCACGCAGATGTATTGCGCATAGCCGCCGGCGCCCGGCGTCGCCAGCACCGGCGTTCCGACTTCGAGCCCGGTGACCCCGGCGCCCACGGCGGCGATCGTGCCGGCGACTTCGACGCCCAGGATGAACGGCGTCGGCGACGGCTCGGGATAGTTGTCGCCGCGCCGGCGCATCACGTCGGCGAAGTTCAGCCCGGCGGCTTCAACCTTGATCAGGACTTCGCCATCCTTCGGGGTCGGATCCGGCACATCCTCGTACACCAGGACTTCCGGTCCGCCCGTCTTGTGGAATCGTACGGCTTTCATTCTCGTTCCCTGTCCTTAGCGATGCACTGGGCCATCGGCCCAGTCGTTTGGCCTTGCCGCCGACGCAGCGAAATCGTGCCCGTTCACTCCTGTCCGCCGGCGACGGCGGCATATGTGGATGAAAGCTGCAGAGGACTTCGTTGCGAGGTCGTCGCGTAAGTATATGGAAGATACCTAGCGTCAATTAGGCACTTGAAATCGCCTAGGTATCCCAGAGGTAACTCGCCCAGCTTGATCAGCTCCGAGCCCTTCGCCGTCGATCGGCGCGAGGCTCCGTTGCGAGGGTCACGCCCTAAGTATATAGCCGATACCTAGCGCCAATCGGGCGCCGAAAACGGCCTGCGTATCTCGAAGGAAAGCCGACCATGGCCAGTCGTTCGTTCGACCATTTCGCCTCCGACTGCCCGAGCCGGTCGGTATTCGATCAGATCTCGGACAAGTGGTCGATGATGGCGCTGTCCGTACTTCTTAGCGGCCCGCTGCGCTTCAACGCCATCAAGCGGGGCCTGGAAGGCGTTTCCCAAAAGGCGCTGACGCAATGCCTGCGGCGGCTGGAACGCAGCGGCCTCGTGTCCCGCCACGTGATCCCGGTGTCGCCCGTGGGGGTCGAGTATGGGATCACCCCGCTGGGACGCACCCTTCAAGAGCCGCTCATGGCGATGCACGTCTGGACACTGACGCACGGCGCCGCCGTCGAGCAGGCGCAGCAGATATTCGATCGGCGCGCGGCGGCGTAGCCAACGGGACCATCTGACGACTGCCCGCAGCAGGGCCGATCAGGCGCCGCTCACCGAGCCGAAGAAGCGACGCACGTCGGCCAAAAGCACCTCGGGCTGTTCCAAAGCGGCGAAGTGACCACCGGCCGCCATCTCGGTCCATTGGACGATGTTGTAGCTCTTCGCCGCGAGGGTCTTCGGAGGCGCCGGAAAGACCGGATCCGGGAAGGAGGCGACCGCCGTCGGCACGTCGACCCTTCCGCCCGCCGCGAACCAGCGCGACCCTTCGAGCACGTGGCCCCGGTAGAACCACGTCGACGTCACGATGGAATTCGACACCAGGTACAGCATGATATTGGTCAGCAGCAGGTCTTCGTCGAAGGCCTGCCATAGGTCGGGCCGGCCGTCGGCATCGCGGGGCACGTCGGACCAGGCGCCGAATTTCTCAAGGATCCAGCCGGCCACGCCGACGGGGCTGTCGGACAGCGCCACGCTCAGGGTCTGAGGCCGCGTCGCCTGCTCGATGGCATAGCCCATATCCTGCAGGAACGATCGTTCCCGGCCGGCCGCCCAGTCGCGCTCTTCCGCCGTCTCAGGCAGCGCATCCTTGGCCTGGATCATCACCATGTTGAGGTGGAGGCCGGCGCAGCTGGCAGGGAAATCGTGCGCGAGCCAGGCGCCGACGCTGGAGCCCCAGTCGCCCCCCTGCACCAGATAGCGGGCATCCCCGAACAGCGAACCCATCAGGCCGTGGAACAGCTCGCCGGTCCGACGCGGGCCGATGGGAGCTTGCGGCCGCCCCGAGAACGCATAGCCGGGCAGGGACGGGACGACCACGTCATGGCCGTCGGCGACCAGCGGTTCGATGAACCGCTCGAATTCCAGGAACGAGCCGGGCCAGCCGTGGATCAGCAACACCGGCAACTTGCGGGCGCCCTCGAGCGCCTGGCCTCGCACATGGATGAAGTGCAACCGCTGACCTTCGACCTCGGTCATGAAGTGCGGCCATCGATTGAGTCGTTGCTCCTCGGCGCGCCAGTCATAGCGGGTGAGCCAATGCGTCACGAGGCGCCGCAGGTCGCTCAGGCCGACGCCGGACCGCCACTCTCCCGCATCCGCGAGCCCCGCCCAGTCGAAGTTCTCGACCCGAGTGCGAATGGCGTCCAGCCGCTCCTGCGGCACGTCGATGACAAACGGTTCAATCATGGGCAACCTTCTGGATCAGCTAGCGCCGGGCGGCAGCCGTCGCCGGCCTGGGTCATGGCCGATCCCTGTGGAGGTTCGCCCGGTCGCCGTCCAGCCTTACCGTCCGAGGCGCCCGGAATCACAGATCGCTGACACGTTGGCCCTTAAGAGGTCTTGTCGAGGATGACGTGGAGTTCCCGCGGTACTCGCCTCGTTCATCGGAATGGCCGCAGGCGGGCCTGTTCGGCCTGAACGAGATCCTTGAGCCAACGCCGGACGGCGCGGCTGCGCGCGGTGTCATGCGTTTCGCGGTGGATGCTGAGCCATAGGCGGCGCTCGATCAGAACATGCTCGGCGAGCACCCGGCTGAGGCCGTCCGCCATGAAGCACGGCAAGACGCCTATGCCCCCG
>DASVNS010000133.1:0-4828 GCA_036383735.1 Phenylobacterium sp.
ACGCCAAACGGTTTCGCACTGCACAATCGAGTTCGCGTGATGATGAATTCAGCCCGTCCGATCAGCCGGCTACCCGCGGTCGATCAGGCTGCTGCTCGCGTTTCGCACATCCGTGCAGCCGGTGAGGATCATCGCCACCGCCAGTTCGGCGCGCAGGGTCTCCAGCATCTTCTGCACGGCCGCCTGCCCGCCCGCCCCCAGCGCCCAGGCCCAGGGCCGGCCGACGAAACAGGCCTTCGCCCCGAGCGCCAGGGCCTTCAGGACGTCCAGGCCCGAGCGGACGCCACCGTCCATATAGATCTCCAGGTCGCCGCCCACCGCCTCGGCTATCTGCGGCAGCGCCGAGATGGCCGACCTGACGCCGTCGAGTTGGCGGCCGCCGTGGTTCGACACCACCAGGCCCTGCGCCCCGGCCCTCACTGCATCGCGTGCATCGGCGGGGTCCAGCACGCCCTTGACCACGATCGGGCCGTCCCAGGTCTCGCGCACCCAGTCGAGATCCTTCCAGGTGACCGAGCGGTCGAAGTTCCGCGCGATCCAGGACAGGAAGTCGGTCACCCGGCGGCCTTCGGTCACCGCACCCTCCACCGAACCCAGGGTGTGGGGGCGGCCATGCAGGAACACGTCCCAGGTCCAGCCGGGATGGGTGATCCCGTCCCGGACCTGGGTCAGCGCCGCCTGCAGCGCCGTCGCGCCAGTGAACCCTGAGCGGACGTCGCGATAGCGGGAGCCCGGGGTCGGCAGGTCGACCGTGAACACCAGCACCGGCGAACCCACCGCCTTGGCCCGCTGGATCAGCTCGCGCATGTAGCCGCGATCCTTGAGCATGTAGAGCTGGAACCAGGGCGGCGTCCCGGTCTTCGCCACTTCCTCGATGGAGCAGACGCCCACGGTCGACAGGCAGAACGGCACGCCCACCGTCGCGGCGGCGCGGGCCGCCTGGGTCTCGCCGCGCCGGGCGTACATCCCAGCCATGCCCACCGGGGCCAGGCCGATCGGCATCTTCAGGGTCTGGCCGAGGGTCTCCACCGTCATGTCGAGCCTGGTGGTGTCGCGCATCACCCGCTGGCGAAGGGCGATGGCTTCCAGATCCGCCACGTTGCGCCGCAGGGTCGCCTCGGCGTACGAGCCGCCGTCGATGTACTCGAACAGCATGTTCGGCAGCTTCCGCCGCGCCAGCTCGCGATAGTCCGAGACCGAAGCCGCCTTCATGCGAGCCCTCCACCGGGCGGTTGTGGAGCCCTCGGTTGAGCGGCGCAAGAGTAGCGCCGCATCCAGATCGGGCGCCACGAACGGCGAAAACCCGCATCGCGTCGTTGGACGCGGCCGAGGGTCGCGCTAAAGGGCTTATGACAGGCCGTTGCACGGCTGAATCGGACATTTCGACGGAGACTATCGGTGAGCGACCGGATCGAACGACCCTGGGCCCTGATGCGGCACCACGCGGGCTGGGCCGACGTCTTCCACATCGACCACGAGAGCGCCGACTCGATCACGGGCTTCTACCCCGACCGCGAGACCGTCGGCCCGCCGGTGAACTACTCGACCCGTGCGGTCCTGGCGCGGTTTGGATCGCTGGAAGCGGCCCGCGACGCTCGCGAGGGTGCGGTGCTGGAGTGGCGCAAGCACGACGCTGGGGTCCGCGACGCTGAAGCCAAGCTCCGCGAAGCCGAGAAACTGCGCGAGGACGCCTGGCTCAACTGCCTGCGCGACGCGTCGGCCCGCGGCTGATCCTGCCGTTTAACGCC
Organism: Phenylobacterium sp.; assembly: GCA_036383735.1. GTDB lineage: Bacteria > Pseudomonadota > Alphaproteobacteria > Caulobacterales > Caulobacteraceae > Phenylobacterium. Next base: position 1,749 of record DASVNS010000133.1, read on the forward strand.
GCCGCGGTGGTCGTCGGGTCGAACCGGGCGGCCACGAGCGGAGACGCGCGGGCTTTAGAATCGAAAGCCCTTGGAGAGCGCCCAGGCCAGCCCGGCGGCCAGGACGACCCCCGCGGCCAGCCGCCACACCGGCGCGCCGGTGTGGCCAGGGTCACTGGCGAAGGTCCGCTTGCCGGTGATCATCGCGCCCACCAGATTGGTGCGCTTCCACAGCCCGTAGAACAGCACCGCGGCGATGTGTAGGCCGACCAGCGCCTGGAGCGCCCGGAAGCTCAGTTCGTGCCATTCGGCGATCTGGCGGCCCAGGTCGAAGCTGACCCGGTCCGAGAACGGCCCGCCTTCGAACGCATCGACGTCCACGGCGAACAGGCCGGAGCCCGCCTGGACCAGCAGCAGGGCCAGGATGGCCAGCACGCTGATCGCGCCGAGCGGATTGTGGCCGGGCGTGGTCGATGGCTCGCGGTTGCCGACCTTCGCCGCATAGGCTGCGATCGCCTTGGGTCCTTTCACGAAACTCGAGAACTTCGCAGCGCCCGCGCCCGCAAAACCCCAGTAGATGCGGAACAGCACCAGGCCGATCACCGCGTATCCGCTCCAGCGGTGCCAGTTCATGTGGTCGCCGGAGGCCCACCACGAGAAGCAGATCAGGACGACCAGCAGCCAGTGGACGATCCGGACCGGACCGTCCCAGAGCCTGGCTCGGACGCCGGGCGAACGCTCGACCACGCTCAGTCCTTCTTCTCCACCCGGTATTTGTCGTGGCAACCCTTGCACGTCATGCCGGTGTTGCGGACCTGGCCCTTCACGCCGTCGATATCCCCGGCGGCCGCCAGCTGGTTCAGCTTGATGGCCTGGGCTTGCAGATTGGACGCGGCGGTGGAGAACCCGGCGGCGTCCCGCCAGATCTCAGGCCTCGCCTCGCTCATCGGCCGGGCTTCGACGCCGCTGCCGCGCGGGAACCAGGTCGGCAGCTGGCCAGCCAGGGTGGCGACGGTCCTGGCATTGGTCGCCACCACCGCCTTGTCGGGCTCGCCCTTCTTCAGCTCGTCGTTCATCGTCTTGAACGCCCCGCCGAGCTTGCGGAAATTGTCGTGGCGCGCGTAGGCCGCCTTGGTGGCCGGACTGGCGTTTGGCGGCAGCTTGTCGTCGTGCGCGAACGCTGAGCCGGCGCCGACAGCGCCGCCAATTCCGATCGCGAGCGCCAGCGCCCAGCCCTTGCTCATCACGAACGCCATGCACTCACCTCGTCGACCCAATCGCTGCGGTAGAGATTGAGGGCGTCAGCGCTTGGCCGTCAACGGCTTCGCTACGACCTTGACAGGCGCGCCGCCCGCGCGCGCTTCGGCGATCAGGCCCGCGCAATTTGCATCCTTGGCGAGGCCCGGGTCGATGAAGGGCAGAATAGCGGCCAAGGGCGACAGGACCGAGCCCAGGGTCGCCGCCGCCCCGCCCTGGGCCAGCGCCGCCGCGGGTTCGACGCCCAGCTTGGGGGCGATCATGGGACCCCGCACCGTGACCGGGAGGAGCACGCGCACCAGGCGGAACTTCTTGGGATGGCCGCGCAGCCGCAGATCGAGGCGCTCCGTACCGAGATTGACCGAGCCCTTGCCGGTCACCAGCACCGGGCCGGTATCGAAGACGATGTTGTTGGCGGTCATGACACCGCCCCTGGTCTCGAACTGCGCCACGCCGCAGCGGATCGGCGTGGTGTCCTTTTTGTTCAGCAGGCCCAAGCCCTTGACCACATTGACGCCCATCAGTTCGGCGAAGGCCTGGCGGATCTCCCCGCCCGGCGCGACGACGACGACCTCGCCATCGGCTGCGGCGGACGCCTTGTGCACGCTGTTGCCCGCACCCGTGAGCCTGGCCCGGGCGACCAGCGAGCCGGTCAGCGCCGGGGCGCCCCGGAACTCGAAGGGGACCAGGTTCTCGATGCGCGAATTGGTCAACCGCAGGTCAAGGTCGGTGACCGGCGTGGCTTTGCGGGCGTCCAGGTTCACGTAGCCCGACACCTGGCCGCGCGGCAGGTCCAGCTTCAGCGGCTGGGCCCGCAACACACCGTTGTCGAGCCGCACGCGGGCCGATCCGGCATTCAGCTTCACGGGCGTGTCGCGGATCGACAGGGCGCGGTAGCTCACATCGGCGTCCATCGCCCGGATGCGGCTTACATCCAGCGGTGCGTCAGGCAGCAGGCGCCGCTGCGCCACCATCCTGCGGGCGATGGCGCCTTGCTCGGGCGACGCCGTTTCGCCCGGCCCCACCTTCGGCGCCGCGCCGAACAGGGCGCCCAGGTCGTCCCAGTCGAGGCTCCGGGAGCTGAGGTCGGCCTTCAGGAACGGGCGCTTTCTCCCGGTATCGACCGACAGACGGCCCGAAAGGTCGCTGTCGCCCACCCGGCCGCCGATGCTGTCGATCTTCCACAGCAGGCCATCGCGATCGAGCCGGCCACGGAGGCGGTAGGGCGGTGTGTTCGGGAGCGCGAGGCCGGTCAGCGGGAACAGCTGCGCCATGTCCGGGCCGCGCGCGGTCGCGGTCATGTAGAAGTGGCCCATGTCGAACGGCTTGGGCACAGCGCCGCGCGCCGTGACATAGGTCTGGCCAGCGCGCACGTCGATGTCGAAGGGGTATGGCTTGTCGCGCTGGATATTGAGCAGCGGCCCGCCCACGATCTTGGCCTGGAACGGGGCGCCGTTGATCGTACCTCGGCCCGTCAGCTCGAAGCCGCGGTTGTCCGCGCCGAGCTTCTCACGGGCGTTGATCGTGCCCTGGAAGCGGATGTCCCGCTGCGCATCCAGGTACTTCAGCTGGCCCTCGTGGATGACGAAGCGCTGAATCGGCGGCAGATCCATCGGCTTCGGCGCCCGGCCGTCCGAGAAATCCCAGTTCTTGCGGCCCTTGGCGTCGGCCAGCAGGCTGAACTTGGGCCGTTCCACCGCGAGCACACGGATATCCGCCTTGCCCCACAGCAACGGCACGAGCCGCACGCGCACCCGCAGACGATCGATGGTTCCCAGCTTGCCCGCGCCCGCCCAGGCGGGGTTGGCGATGGAGACCCCGTCCACGGTCGCGCTCGGCCGCCA
>DASVNS010000134.1:0-10131 GCA_036383735.1 Phenylobacterium sp.
GAGTGGAAGTACGGCAAGCAGCTGCTCTACACCCAGATCCTGAAGGACCGGATGGGCGAGACGCTGGCCGACGCGCCCGACATGGACGCCGCCATGGAGCGCCTGCACGGGATGGGGGACCTGTTCTTCTCGGAACCCTTCCTGGAGCCGCGCCCGCTGATGAAGGCACTGCGCGAGGACGACGGCTGCGTCCTGCTGATCGACGAGATCGACAAGTCGGACGAGGCGTTCGAGGCGTTCCTGCTGGAGGTGCTGTCGGCCTATCAGGTGTCGGTGCCGGAGCTGGGCGTCCTCAAGGCCAAGACTCCGCCGCTGGTGTTCCTGACCTCGAACAACGTGCGCGACCTCGGTGACGCCCTGAAGCGCCGATGCCTGCACCTGCACATCCCACTGCCGGAGGCGGCCCTCGAACAGCGAATCGTCGCCAGCCGCGTGCCGGGTATCGAAGCGAAGCTGACGCGGGAACTGGTGGCGTTCGTCCAGACGCTGCGCACCATGGACCTGCGCAAGTCGCCCTCGATTTCCGAGACGGTGGACTGGGCCCGCGCCCTGGTGCTGCTGCACGCCGACAGCCTGGCGCCCGACGTGGTGCGCGACACCCTGAACGTGATCCTCAAGTTCGAGCAGGACATCGCCGCCGTGGAGCCTCAGGTGGTCGAACTGCTGCACAGGCGATGATGGGCGCGATTGCAGACGTGCGCCCTCCTCTCCCCCCGCGAAGCGGAGAGGGAGAGGGTAGGGAGAGGGTCGGCGCTGGCCTGGCCGCCGGCTTGCCGGTCCAGCGATGGCCCGCCGCGGGCCCTCGCCCCATCATCGACGTCGCCCAGCCGGCCCTCTCCCTACCCTCTCCCTCTCGAGCTTCGCTCGGGGGAGAGGAGGCGTAGATGCAGCACACGCTCGAACAGTTCTTCCGGGCTTTGCGCGCCGCCGAGATCAAGGTCTCGCCCGCCGAGGCGATCGACGCCAGCCGGGCCGTGGCGGTGACAGGCTATGGCGACCGGACGCTGTTCCGCGATGCCCTGTGCTCGACGTTGGCCAAGTCGGCCGACGAGGCAGATCGCTTCGAGGCCGTCTTCGAGACCTTCTTCGCCCGCGACGCGATGTCGATGCCGCCGGCCTCTCAGGACCGGGGCGAACCGTCCGAAGAGGACATGGCCGCCGCCGAGCACTCGCCCCTGGCCCAGGCCGTGCTGCAAGGCGACAACGCCCAGATCCAGCAGTCGATGGAGGAGGCCGCCGCCCGCGCGGGCGTGGCCGACATCCGCTTGAGCACGCAGCGCAGTCGCCTGACGCGCCGGCTGCTGGAGGAGATGGGGCTGGAGGAGATCGAGCGGATCATCGCCAATGCCCGCCGCATGCCCGACGGCGAGGGCGAGGGCCTGGCCGACCGCCTGGACGAGGCCCGTCGGAACCTGTTCGCGGAGGCCCAGGCCTATGTCGCCCGCCAGCATGACCTCTACGCCGCCGGCTCGGCGCGCGAGCTTCGCGAAGAGCGGCTGGCGCGCAAGCAGCTGAACGCCGACGGCGGGGTCGATCCGGTCGACTACCAGCTCATGCAGGCGCTGGTGAAGAAGATGGCCAAACGGCTGGCCGCCAAGTACTCGCGCCGCCGCCGCGCCGCCCAGCGCGGCCACCTGGACGTCCGCAAGACGCTGCGCCGTTCGATGGCCCATGGGGGCGTGCCGTTCCGCATCGAGTGGAAGGTCAAGAAGGTCGACAGGCCGTCGATCGTGGCGATCTGCGACGTGAGCAAGTCGGTGGCCGCCGCAGCCCAGTTCCTGCTGACCTTCCTCTATTCGCTGAACGAGGTCGTCGACCGGATGGACGCCTTCGCCTTCTCGGGGCGGATGATCAGCGTGGGCGACATCCTGGAGGACAACGACGTCGAGGGCGCGATCCTGAAGGTGCTGCAGGAGATCGGCTTTCAGCAGACCGACTACGGACGCTCGTTGCAGGACTTCGCCGACCAGCACCTGGACAGCCTGGACCGCCGCACGACGGTGATCTTCCTGGGCGACGGACGCTCGAACTTCGCCGATCCGCGCCTGGACATCATGCGCCAGATCCACGACCGGTCCCGCGCAGTGATCTGGCTGAACCCCGAGCCGGAAAGCTACTGGGGCCAGGGCGACAGCGTGATGAACCGCTACGCCCGCTTCTGCCATGTGGCCAAGCAGTGCGGCACGATCGAGCAACTGGAGCGGATCATCGACGACGTGCTGCGGTCGTACGTTCCGCACTGACGCCCTCGACCCTCAATCGGCCGACGGCGCTTTGCGGGCCTCCAGGATCAAACGGTATTCGACCACGATGTTGTTGTGGCGCTGGATCATCTGGCGGCACTCGGCTTCGGAAAGCTCGCCCCTGTTGAACTGGCTGGCGAACGGTTCCTCCAGCATTGTGCGGGTCTCCACGAGCTTGAAGTCCACGCCAGTATAGAGGGCCAGCGGGGTGTTCGCCGCGCCGCTGGCGCGCCACGACTCGTTCAGCTGGCGATCGAACAGCCGCAGCATCTGCGGGATGATCGGCCGCACGTGGGTCGGATCGCCGATGAAGTTGTCGTGCCGTGGGTGCGGCACGTGGATGTGGATGCGGCAGCCCGGCCGGGCGATGCGGTACAGCTCCTGCATGATGGCCAGGAACACCTTGGCGTCGGCGCCCATGTGTTCGAGCGAATGCACGAACCACACCTCCTCGGCGCAATCCGACGGCCACGGCCAGGGTGTCTGCTCCAGATCCCAGATCTCGTCGGCGCCCGACTGGGGTGCGGAATCGACGTTGATGCAGCCCGGCCGCTTGTTGAGCCCGCAACCCATATTGAACTTCATAGGCCGGTCTCAGGCTTTCGGGAGGTCGAAGGTGATCGGTAGGCCGCGGAGGCGCCTGCCGCGGCGGCGAAGACGGCGTTGTCGACGCCCGGACCGCACTTGGCAACCGACCAAATCCGGCGTGCGCCAAACGTCTCGCCTCAGCCCGGCTCCACCGGGAAATGGATGTCGGCCTGGAAGCCGGCGGGTTCGAAGCGCGCCACCACATGGCCGCCATTGTTGCGTAGCGATACGTCCAACAGCCGGGTTCCGAAACCCTTGCGGGTCGCGGGTCTCACCTCGGGGCCGCCCACCTCGATCCAGTTCAACCGGGCGTTCCGGTCGGCGACCTTGGCGAGCCCCAGCTTGACCCGCCCGCCGGGCGCCGAGAGCGCCCCATACTTCACCGCGTTGGTCGACAGCTCGTGCAGCAGCAGCGCCATGGCCACCACCATCTCGTTGGAGATGTCGATCTGCCGAAGCTGCGGGTCGATCTCGAAACGCGAGGCGTCGAACGGCGTCAGCGCACGGTCCAAGAGGTCCGCCAGTCGCAGTGATCGGCCGGTCGACTGGGTGACCAGGTCCTGGCTGTCGGCCATGGACCGGAGCCGCGCCATCAGCACCGCCTCGAAATCCTTGACGGTCGAAACGCCCTTCGCGGTCTGCGCGACGATCGTCATCATCACCAGGATGCCGTTCTTGACCCGGTGCGCCAGTTCGCGAAGCACCAGGCCGCGGCGTTCCTCGGTCGTCCTGCGATCCGTGATGTCCAGGTTGGAGCCGACCGCGCGGCGTGCGCCCCGGGCATCCTTCAGCACGCGCCCGCGGGTGAGAATCCAGCGTGGCCTGCCATCGGCGCGCGGCTGGGTGCGGTATTCCAGGCTGAGGGCGTCGTCGTCGGACCCTTCGATGACGCGCTTGTAGGCCTCGCGCGTCAACTCGCGATCCTCGGGGTGAACCCGCTCGAGGTGGTCGTCGATCGTAAGCGGGCGATCGCCGGTCAACCCGAATAGCTCGCGGTTGCGCTGGTTCCAGATCAGCTCGCCGCTACGGAGGTCCCATTCCCAAAGGCCGAGCCCAGCAGCCTCAATGGCCGCTTCGAGGCGGGCGAGGCGCTCTCGAAGCACCTGGGCTTCGTTCCGATCGTCGCCCTTCGCCAAACATCGGCCCCCTGGCTGCGCCCCGCAGCCTGCCCGAATGTGGGCGCTCGGTCACAGCGCTACAACAACCTATGAGGATTCAGCACAGCTTGGGGGTGCATTCGATCCATTTTCAGGCGCCGGGCAGCACGACGACATGGTCCGGGAGCTCGTTGGGGTTGTCGCCGAGCCGCGCCGGAAACTTTTCGGCGAGCACGTCGGCGCAAAGGCCAATGGCGGCGATGAAGCCCTCGGCGGGGCGATCGCGCTTCAGGCCCCCGACGAGCTCGCTCATGGCCCGGTCCCAGACGCCGTCGGGGGCCCGGGCATGGATGGCCTCGTCGGCGATCAGCTCGGCCATCCGTTCGGCCGCCGAGACATAGATCAGCACCCCGGTCCGTTCGCGCGTCGCGTGCAGGTTCTTGGACAGGAACTGCTCCTCGGCCCGCATGCGCACCCGTTCGCGCTTCATGCCTCGCGGCGTCAGCGCCCGCCGCACGGGCGGTATGGCGACGATGAACAGGGCGCTCAGGAACAGCACGCCCTGCAGCAGCAACGTGCCGATGAGCGCGGCGCGGGCCGTCGCTTCGCCCACGTCCTCCACCTGGTCCGCAGTCCAGCCGCCAAACACCCGCACGTCCGGCGCTGAGACCTGCACGCCCAGCAGCAGCAGGATGGCCGGCGCCAGCAGGGCCACGCCGGCCGCCCAGGCGAGCGGCGTGGCGTGATAGTCCGAACTCTCCTGCGCCAGCACGCAGTGGATCTCGCCGGTTGTGCGCGCCTCGGCGGCGCGAACGGCCGACTCGATGGCCGCCAGATCGTCGAGGGTCAGGGCCAGTTTCGACATCACCAACTCCCGGAGGCGCCGCCGCCGCCGCCCGAACCCCCGCTCCCCGAAAAGCCGCCGCCGCCGCTGGACCAGCCGCCGCCCGAGCCGCTGCTCCAGACCCCTCCGCGCCGACCGCCGCCGGACAGCAGCAGGGGCAAGAGCCACCACAGGCCGCTACCGCCGAAGCGCCGGCGGCCTCCAAAGACGCGAAGCAAGCCGCTCAGCACCCAGAAGATCAGGATCACAACGAAGATCAGCGGCACGCCGGAACCGCGGTCGCCGGCCTGGTCTGCGGCGATGATCGCCTGGCGGCCGGCTTCGGCCTGGGCGATCGCGGCCTTCTGCTGGTCGGGCGGCAGGCCGATCTGGCGCGCGATCGCCTCGGTCCCGTCCACGACGCCCTTCTCCATCTCGCCCGCCTTGAAGGCCGGCAGGATGGCCCGCTGGATGATCAGGCTGGAGAGCGCGTCGGTCAGCACGGGCTCCAGCCCATAGCCCACCTCGATCCGCACCTTCCGCTGGTTCGGCGCGACGATCAGGATGGCGCCGTCGTCCTGCCCCTTGCGCCCGATGCCCCAGGTGCGGAGCAGCTGGTACCCGTAGTCCTCGATCTCGTAGCCCTGGAGATCCGGCAGCGTCGCCACCACCAGCTGGTGGCCCGTCTGCTGCTCCAGGGTCGCCAGCTCCTGGGTCAGCCGCGCCTCAGCCGCCGGCGAAAGGATCTGGGCGTCGTCGACCACCCGACCGGTGAGCGGCGGGAACTTCGGCGCCGCGAGCGCGGGGACCGCGAGCAGGGTCAAAAGCAAAGCCAACGCCGCCCTTGGCGCCGCGCGGAAGAAGGGCGCCGGAAGCGCGGGCACGAGGAGCTGATCCAACCTACTTCGGCGGCGCCGAGCCGGGCGGAGCGCTGGCTGGCGGAGCGGCTGGGGCGGCGGGCGCGAAGTCCACGGTCGGCGCAGACTGGGCCGTCGACGTCGCCTGGAACAACTGCATGGGCTGGGAGGACGCGTACATGGTCTTGGCCCAGATCACCTGCGGGAAGGTCCGCAGCGTGGTGTTGAAATCGCGGACGGCCTCGTTGTAGTCGCGGCGCGAGATGGCGATGCGGTTCTCCGTGCCTTCGAGCTGGCTCTGCAGCGCCATGAAGTTCTCGTTCGACTTCAGATCGGGATAGTTCTCCTGCAACACCCGGAGCGGCGCCAGCGCCAGCGACAGGTTGTTCTGCGCGGCGGCATAGCGCTGGAAGGCCGCGGGGTCGGTGGTGATCCCTGGGTCGGAGCGCACCTGCAGCGCCCCGGCGCGCGCCTGGCTGACCCCGATCAGCACGCTGGATTCCTGGGCCGCGTATCCCTTCACGGTCGACACCAGGTTGGGGATCAGGTCGGCGCGCCGCTGGTACTGGTTCTGCACCTCGGCCCACTGGGCCCTGGCGCGCTCTTCCTTGGTCGGGATCGTGTTGACCCCGCAGGCGGCCAGCGCGAGCGGCGCGATCAGCACGAGCGCCAGGCTCCGGAAACGACGGATCAGGCTGTTCATCGAGGTCCCCTAAAAGCCCGCAGGATGCGCGGCATAACGGCCCGCGCATTGATCCTGCACAATCGCGGCGGCACAAGCGCCCGTCGCGATCGACCCGGCCGCGCGAAGGTTCAGGCCGCGAGCTTCGCCGGGGTCACAACGGTCACGGCCCAAGCCGGTTTGGCGGGACGCCGGCGGATCTTCCCGCCCTTTAGCCAGATGAACAGCGCTTCCCAGTGGATGGCGCCCAGGACCCCCACCGTCATCCAGGGATGCGTCAGCCAGGCGAGCAACAGGTTGCGGTCGGTGAGCTCCCGCCGCTGGGCCACGAAGCCCGTCCCCAACAGGCGGCCGTCGGCGTCGTCCACGTCCACCAGAACCTGCACCTGCTCGGCCGGCGCGCGGACCCGGAAGGTGTATTTCAGGTCCATGTCCATGAAGGGCGAGACGTAGAAGTCCTTGTCGCAGGCCTGCGTCACCACGGGCGCGTCTTCCGCCGGGATCAGGTAGCTGTGCCGCTCGCCGAAGGTATTGTTCACCTCATAGAGGATGGCGCTGAGCGCCCCGTCCGGCCCATGGCACCAGTAGACCGTCAGCGGGTTGAAGCCCGCGCCCAGGATGCGGGGCATGGCGAGCATCCGTACCGACCCGCCGTGGGCGAGGCCCGCCGCGGCGAGTTGGGCCTCCACCTGCGCCTTGAGCGGCGTCGCCGAGCCGTCGCCATGCCGGCGCGGATCGAAGCCGGTGAGGTTGAACCGCTTCAGCGAAAAGAGCCTGAGCCCGCAGTCCAGCGCCGCCAGCTCGTCCAGGTCGAGCAGCAGCATGAAGATGCGGTAGCGCAGCGCATGGCGCCGGGGCTTCAGCCGGGTATGCGAGACCACCCCCGGATAGAGCCCGGAGCGGAACATCAGGCCGCCTCTTCCGCCAGGACCGGCGCGCGCACGTGGATGCGGCCGCTCTCGTCCGCCACGGTCCAGGGCCGCCGCACGCCGCCCAGCTGCTCGGCCACCGCCAGGCCCGACTGCAGCGCGTCCTCGTGGAAGCCATGGCCCAGGTACGAGCCGCAGAACCACGTGCGCCGCACCCCCTGGATGTCCCAGAACTCCGCCTGGGCGGCGATGGCCCCGGCGTCGAACAGCGGGTGATCGTAGACTTCGGTGCGGATCAGCTTGGCCGCGTCGATCTCCTTGTTCGGGTTGAGGGTGACGAACAGGTCCGGCGCCCCCTTGAGGCTCTGCAGCCGGTTCATCCAATAGCTGACCGCGCCCTCGCCAGGCGTCGCCCGGTGACCGATGTGGTTCCAGCTGCACCACGCGCGGCGGCGCTTGGGCATCAGCACCGGGTCGCTGTGCAGGGCCACCAGGTTGCGGCTGTAGCGGAAGGCGCCCAGCAGGCGCTTCTCCTCGGACGTCGCGTCGTCCAGCAGGGCCAGGGCCGTATCCCCATGGGTGGCGATCACGACCTGGTCGAACCGTTCGCGCGCTCCGCCGGCCAGCCGGATCTCGGCGCCGTTGGCGTCGCGCCGCACGCCGGCCACCCGCACGCCCTTGCGCACCTCGCCGCGGAAAGCGGCCGCCAGCTTTTCGACGTAGGCTTTGGAGCCGCCCTGCACCGTGCGCCAAAGGCCGCGCCCGACGATGCTCATCATTCCGTGGTTCAGGAAGAAGCGGATCAGGGACGCCGCCGGATACTGGCCGATCTCCTTCAGCGGCGTCGACCAGATGGCGGCGGCCTGCGGCAGCAAGTGGTCGTCGCGGAACGCCTGGCAGTAGCCTTTGTCTTCCAGATAGGCCTCGAGCGAAGTCAACGGCGTGTCCAGGTTGGCCAGGTCCCGGGGCGCGTGCCGGTAGAACCGGCCGATGTCGCGCAGCATGCCCCAGAAGCGGGCGGAGAACAGGTTGCGCTTCTGGGCGAACACGCCGAGCGCGCCATAGCTGGAATATTCGAACGCGCCGTCGTCCAGCGACACCGACAGGCTCATGTCGGCGTTCACGCTGGGCGTGCCGAGATGCGCCAGCAGGGCCGTGAAATTGGGGTAGTTGGCTTCATTGAAGACGATGAAGCCGGTGTCGACGGCGACCGGCCCGTGGTGGCCGGGCGCTTCGGCGGTGTTCGCATGCCCCCCCAGCCGCGGATCGGCCTCGAACAGGGTGACGTCGTGCTTCTCCGACAACAGCCAGGCTGCGGAGAGACCCGCGATGCCGCCGCCGACCACGGCCACGCTCAGCCGCTCACCGCCGCTCATATGCAAACCCACCTTCTCAGCGCGCGACGCCCCCAGCGTGGGATGCCCTGGACTGCCTACCAAAAGCTACGGCCGGCTTACAGCACCGGATGCGTCCGGCGACCGTTCATGGTCGTATCGCCGAGGGAGCGCACATGTTGTTGCAGATCGTCGCAGGCGTCCTGGCCGCCATGCTGTTCGTGATGATCGCGGCCTGGGCCTTTGGCCTGGCCGTGAAGAACGGCGGCTGGACCGACGTCTTCTGGAGTTTCGGGACCGGGTTCCTGCTTGCGGGCGCGGCGTTGCTGTCCGCCGCGACCGACGCGAGCCCGGCGCGGCGGATCCTGGTGGGCGCGTTCATGCTGGTCTGGGGCCTGCGGCTCGGCCTTTATCTCGCGCCCCGCGTGGCGGGGCATCCGGAAGATCCGCGCTACGCACATTTCCGCGGCGCCGCGAAGAACTACCCGCTGACCATGCTGTGGATCAGCCTGCCCCAGGCGCCGGCGAGCGCGCTGCTGGCGCTCAGCGTGGTCGCCGCGGCCCTGCGCCCGCAGCCGGCGCTGGACCTGCGCGACGGGCTTGCCGCCCTGGTGTTCGTGGCCGCCGTCGTCGGGGAGGCCGCGGCCGACGCCCAGATGAAGCGCTTTCGCGGCGATCGCGCCAACCGGGGCCAGGTCATGGAGCGCGGTCTCTGGGCCTGGTCGCGGCATCCAAACTACTTCTTCCAGTGGCTGGGCTGGATGGCCTATCCGGTCATGGCGCTGGACCCGGCGCGGCCGGTCAGCTTCCTGACCCTCGTGGCGCCGGCTGCGATGTACGGCCTGCTTCGCTATGTTTCGGGCGTCCCGCCCCTGGAGGAGGCGATGCTGAGGTCCCGCGGCGACAAGTTCCGCGCCTACCAGCAGCGCGTCAGCGTCTTCGTTCCACTGCCGTCCAAGAGAGCCCAGCCCGCATGAGCCTGATCGCCGCCACCATCGACGCCTTCGAGGGCGCGCCGCTGCCGGACGTGGTGCGCAAGACCGCGATCACGCTGCTCGTGGCCAACGCGCGCCGCCAACTGGGCGCCGCCGCACCCGATGCCGACGCCGCCTTCGCGCGCCAGATGGCCGAGCGGCCGATCGCCGAGCACACCGACGCGGCCAACGCCCAGCACTACGAGGTGCCGGCCGAATTCTTCCTGAACTGCCTGGGGCCGCAGCTGAAGTACTCCTCGGCCCTCTACCGGAACCCCGGCGACAGCCTGGCCCAGGCCGAGGAGCACGGGTTGCAGGAAACGGCCGAGCATGCCGACCTGAAGGACGGCCAGCGGATCCTGGAACTGGGCTGCGGGTGGGGCTCGCTGTCGCTGTGGATGGCCAGGACCTACCCGAACGCCCGGATCACCGCGGTGTCGAACTCGGCCAGCCAGAAGGCCTTCATCATGGCCCGCGCCCAGGAACGCGGGCTAGGCAACCTGGAGGTCATCACCTGCGACATGAACGACTTCGAGGCGCCAGGCGAGTTCGACCGGGTGGTCTCGGTGGAGATGTTCGAGCACATGGCCAACTGGCGCGCCCTGCTGACCCGGGTGAAGGGTTGGCTGAAGCCGGACGGCCGCCTGTTCATCCACGTCTTCAC
>DASVNS010000135.1:0-13757 GCA_036383735.1 Phenylobacterium sp.
ATGGCGCAGTTCGCCTGGCGCCGCTCACCAGTCTCGTCGGGCCGCGCCTGCGCGCCGCCGCCGGCCTGGTTCAGCGCGAGCCGGCCTGAAGGGCGTGCTCGATGCCGCGCAGGATGGCGTCGGCATAGCGCGGGCCCAGCAGGTTGGCGTGGGTCGAGGGCGGCACGTGCTCGACGTATCCCGCGCGCGAGTGGTTGGCAGGCTTCTCCTGCATCGCCTTCAGCGCCGCGCGCCCTCTGTGCGCGCCCGCGGTCACCACGGCGACCGGCAGCTCTGGCGGCAGCTCTACGGCGCCGGCCATGTCGGAGGTCCGCGGCCATTGGATCACCTCGGCCGCGGCGCCGCGTGCGTGCGGGGCCGAGGCGTGGATGCGTCGCTTCTCCGCGGCCACGGGGCCCGGCAGGCCGATCAGGTTGCCGCTGATGAACGAGACCGGGACCATCAGGCCTAGCCTGGCCCCATGGCTCACCAGCTTCAGCAGGCGGCCGAACCCGCGGATCGCCTCCGGGCCGCCGGGCAGGCTGAAGACATCGGGCGTCACCGCATCCACCAGAACCAGGCCCACCACCGGGCGCGACCGCTCCAGCGCGAAGAGCCGGACCATCAACCCGCCCATGGAATGGCCGACCAACAGGATGGGGCCGGTCTCGCGCAAGGCGCCCAGCAGCGCCTCGAGGTCGTCGTTGATCGCCCGCCCGTCGCGGGGCTCCGGCCCGGCGTCGGAGTGGCCCAGGCCGGCGCGGTCGTACGCCAGGCTGCGCAGGCCCCTGGCCGCGAGCTTTTCCTGGACCACCGCCCAGTCGGATGCGCAGCCGAAGGCGCCGTGCTCGCAGACGATGAGCGGGGCGGCATCGGCCGTCGGACCCGCGCGCACGATCCGCAGGGATCGCCCGCCGATATCGATCTTTTCGCCCCGGAACTTACTCAAGGCCCCCGACTTGCTCAAAGGCTGAGCTGAGCGCGGGGACGGCCGTCCGCGCCGATGGACAGTTCGCGCAGACCGTCGATCTTCTCTTGCCTGGCCGCCTCGCGAACCTGGCCCTGGAGGTTCTTTTCCGCCGCGGCCAGATCCTTGGCGTCGTCGGCTTTACCGCGGACGGTCAGGACCGAGGGATTGGCCTTCGCCTCCATCAACGCGCGCTTGCTCTCCGGGATGAACGACACATAGGCCATGCGGACTCGGCCGGAATAGCGCTTGGCCTTGTCCAGCGGCAGATCGCCGGCCTCTGCGAACGCCTTGCCCAGGAACATGGCGGGGTTGAGCGGTCGCTGGTCATTGTCGCGGATCTCGAAGTGCAGGTGCGGACCCGTGGACGTCCCGGTGGATCCGATCTTGCCCAGCGGCGAGCCGGCCTTCACCACCACACCCGGCTTCACGCCCGGGGCGATGGCGCCCAGGTGCGCGTAGAAGGTGGTCAGGCTTTCGGCGTGGCGGACCGCGACATAGCGGCCATAGCCGCCCTTGACCCCGGCCTCGACCACCACGCCGTCGGCGGCGGCGATCACCGGCACGCCACTGTCGGCCGAGATGTCGACGCCCTCGTGCAGGCGGCCGTTGCCTTCCCAGGGCAGTTGGCGAAGGCCGAACGGCGACACCACGGCGTGACCGGGCACCGGCTCCTCGAACGCGATCAGGACCTCATCGGCCGGCGACGCAGAGGCGACGACCGAGGGCGAACTGGTGAGGGCCACAGCATGGGCGGGGATGGCCGGCGGCTTCGAAGGCTCCGTCAGCAGCGAGGCATGCGCCACGGCGAAGGCGCTGAGGCCGGCCGCGCTCACGATCGCCGCCTCGGCGAACAGGCGCGAACGTCGCTTCGGGATCGGCTTGCGTTCTGGCGCCACGCTTCTCGAACTCCCCACCAACCGCACGCGGTCGAAGGCCGTGCCCCAAGGAACCCTGTGGCAGACTGCCGCGCGTTCTAGGCAAAATACGGGCGGTGGGCAAACCGAAGGCCGACGAACGCCGGAGGATGTGGCCTGCGCCACGCCTCCAGCGGCGTTTTAGGCTGAGGCGGTCGAAGGGGCTTAGAGCCCCTTCACGATGCCCTCGACCATCTTCTTGGCGTCCGCGAACAGCATCATCGTGTTGTCCTTGAAGAACAGCTCGTTCTCGACACCGGCATAGCCCGCCGCCATCCCGCGCTTCACGAACAGCACGGTGCGGGCCTTTTCGACGTCCAGGATCGGCATGCCGTAGATGGCCGACTGCGGGTCGGTCTTGGCGGCCGGGTTGGTGACGTCGTTGGCCCCGATCACGAACGCCACGTCGGCGGTCGCGAACTCGGCGTTGATGTCCTCGAGTTCGAAGACCTCGTCATAAGGCACGTTCGCCTCGGCCAGCAGCACGTTCATGTGCCCGGGCATGCGGCCGGCGACGGGGTGGATGGCGTACTTCACCTCCACACCCTCTTCCTTCAGCACGTCGACCATCTCGCGCAGCGCGTGCTGGGCCTGGGCCACGGCCATGCCGTAACCGGGGACGATGATGACCTTCGAGGCGTTCTTCATGATGAAGGCCGCGTCTTCCGCCGAGCCTTGTTTCACCGGCCGGCTCTCGATCTTGCCGCCGCTGGCGGCGGCGCTGTCGTCCGCGCCGAACCCGCCCAGGATCACCGAGATGAAGCTGCGGTTCATCGCCTTGCACATGATGTAGCTCAGGATCGCGCCCGACGACCCCACCAGCGCCCCCGTGATGACCAGGGTCACGTTCTCGAGGGTGAAGCCCAGCGCCGCCGCGGCCCAGCCCGAATAGCTGTTCAGCATCGACACGACGACAGGCATGTCCGCGCCGCCGATGGGGATGATCAGGGTGATGCCGATCAGCAGGCTGAGGGCCAGGATCGCCCAGAACGCCCACAGCGCCGAGCCACCGCTCATCACCAGGACCACGACCAGGGCCACGATGCCCAGGGCGATCACCGAGTTCAGCACGTGACGCGCCGGCAGCAGGATCGGCGCGCCGCTCATGTTGCCGTTCAGCTTCAGGGCGGCGATCACCGAGCCCGTGAGGGTCACGGCGCCGATCGCCAGGCCGAGCGAGAGCTCGATCAGCGAATTGAGGTGGATGCTGCCGTCGTCGCCCAGGATGCCGTAGGCGGCCGGGGTGTAGATGGCGGCCACGGCCACCAGGCAGGCGGCTGCGCCCACCAGGCTGTGGAACGTCGCCACCAGCTGCGGCATCGAGGTCATAGCGACCCTGCGGGCGATCAGCGCGCCCACCGTGCCGCCGGCGGCCACGCCGCCGACGATCAGGCCGAGGGTCAGGGGATCGAGCGCGCCTTGGCCCCAGAGGGTGGCCAGCGCGGTCGCGATGGCGATGCCCATGCCGATCATGCCGTTGCGGTTGCCCGCCTGGCTGGTGGTCGGCGAGGACAGGCCACGCAGGGCCAGGATGAACAGCACCCCGGATACGAGGTAGAGGATCGCGGCGATGTTGGCGTTCATGGTGTGGTGCCCCCGCGGATCCGCTACTTCGACTTCTTCTTGTACATCGCCAGCATCCTCTGAGTGACGAGGAAGCCGCCGAAGATATTCACCGCCGCAAAGGCCGCAGCGACAGCGCCGGCGCCCTTCGAGACCAGGATATTGCCCGTGAGTTCGCCGTCATGACCGCTGGCCGCCGCCGCGAGCAGGGCGCCCACGATGATGACCGACGAGATGGCGTTGGTGACCGCCATCAGCGGCGTGTGCAGGGCGGGCGTGACGCTCCACACCACATAGTAGCCCACGAAGATCGCGAGCACGAAGATCGCCAGCCGGAAGACCGTAGGATCGACATCCATCGTTTCAGCTCCGGATCAGGATTTGAGTTGCGGGTGGACGACAGCGCCGCCCTGCGTGACCAGCGACGCCTTCAGGATCTCGTCCTCATAGTCGGGGGCGAAAGCGCCCTCCTTGTTGAGGAACAGCCCGGAGAAGGCCACCAGGTTGCGTGCGTAGAGGGCGGAGGCGTCGGTCGCGATCCGGCCCGGCAGGTTGGCCACGCCCAGGATCTTCACGCCGTTCGCGGTCAGGGCGACCTCGCCCAGCTTGCCGCCTTCAACGTTGCCGCCTTGCTCGATCGCGAGGTCGACGAGGATCGAGCCGGGCTTCATCGAGGCCACCTGGGCGGCGCTGACCAGCTTCGGCGCCGGGCGGCCCGGGATCAGGGCGGTGGTGATGACGATGTCCTGCTTGGCGAGGTGGGTGGAGAGCAACTCGGCCTGCTTGGCCTGGTACTCCGCGCTCATCTCCTTGGCGTAGCCGCCGGCGGTCTGGGCGTTCTTGAACTCCTCGTCCTCGACGGCGAGGAACTTGGCGCCCAGGCTCTCGACCTGTTCCTTGGTGGCGGGGCGCACGTCGGTGGCGGTGACCACCGCGCCCAGCCGGCGCGCCGTCGCGATGGCCTGCAGGCCGGCGACGCCGACGCCCATCACGAACACCTTGGCCGCCGCGATGGTGCCGGCGGCGGTCATCATCATCGGCAGGGCCTTGCCATAGGCCTCGGCGCCTTCGATCACGGCGCGATAGCCGGCGAGGTTCGCCTGCGAGGACAGCACGTCCATCACCTGCGCGCGCGTGATCCGCGGCACGAATTCCATGGCGAACGCCGTCGCACCCTGCGCGGCCAGCGCGTCGACGGTGGCGCGTTCCATGTAGGGGTTGAGGGTGGCCACGACGATGGCGCCGGCCTTCAGCGCCTTGATTTCCTCGGCCTCGGGGCCGCGCACCTTGAACAGGATGTCGGCCTTGCCGATGGCGTCCTTCGCCGTCTTCGCGATGGTGGCCCCGGCGGATTCATAGTCCGCGTCGGGATAGGAGGCGGACACGCCCGCGCCGCTTTCCACGACAACGGAGAATCCGGCCCCGACGAGCTTCTTCACCGTCTCTGGGACGGTGGCCACTCGGGTTTCCCCCGCGCGGCGCTCTTTGGTGACGGCGATAACGGCCATGGTCCGCGAAATCCCCCGATCGGCCCGAATGCGGCGGGACCATAGGAGGAGGCGTTACTCCTTGTCCAGCCAGTCGCGAAGCCGTTTTTGAACGTTCGTTTGAAGAAAATTTCGAAGGCGGAGCGAGGCGGCGCAACATTCTTGCGAGAATTGGCGTCCAGCCTCGCGTCGGCGCAAGCGCCTGCCTCTAGTGGGCTTCGGCAGCTTTCTTGTCGCGCAGCAGCAACGTGCCCAGGACGGCCATGGCCACGGCCGAGATCGCCGAACCGGGGAACCCCGTATGGGTGCAGAACAGCAGCGTGACGAACAGCAGGCTGGCCGCGATATAGAGCGAACCCCACTTCGTCATGCCCATCACGAGATGGAAGGTCGCGGTCTGCTCGGCGATGTTCATTTCGCCGCGCTGGTAGTCGGAAGAAGCTCCGGCCATCTGGAATTCACTCTCGGATGAAAGGGATTGTCAGGGGCGCGATACACGAAGCGCCCGCCAGGTTCAATGCGGCCAGTTCGCGAGCAGGGTGCGAAGCGCCGCCACCAAGGCCAGCGGCTGGTCGATCAGCACGTGGTGGTGCGAATCCACGATCTCGATCTGCTGGACCTCGGCGGGCATGGCGCTGGGCTCGCCGGGGGCGGGGCGGTGTACGATCCGGCTCTTGTCGCCGTAGAGGTGGATCAACGGGGCCTTGAGCTTCGGCAACTTGCCGTCCGCCGCCTTGTCGAGCGCGGTCCGGTCCAGTTTTTCCCACATGTCCGGATCGAACTTCCAGGCATAGCCCTCACGCGAACCGTCCGGTCCGGCCTGACCGTCCGCAAGCGGCGCCCGCTTCAGCGAGCGACGAGCGATGAAGTCGAGGATGTAGTGGTTCTCGGCCGGCTGCGGCGGCATCAGGCGGAACCGCTCCAGCGCCTTGGTCAAGGTGGGGTAGACCCGGCTGGACCGGTCGGCGCTGGGGATGTTGGCCAGCACCTCCTGTCGCTTCCTGCGCAGTTCCAGGATCGCTGGCGGCGGGCCGCCGAACCCGCTGTCGACCAGCACGGCGGCATGCATCAGTTCGGGTCGATAGGCGGCGGCGTAGAACACCTGGGCGCCTCCGAAGGAGTGGCCGATATAGACCGGCTTGCGGCCCCCGTCGTAGAGGCCGGTGGCCCGGCTGACCGCCTCGGCGTCGTGCGCGAAATCCTCGAAGCGATACGCTTCGCGCCAATCGGAATCGCCCATGCCGGCGAGCGACATGGCGGTGACCCGATAGTCCTTCGCCAGGTATGGAGCGAGCGGGCTCCACCAGTCGGCGTGGGCGCTGTTGCCGTGTACGAGCAGCAGGCCCGGTTTGCCCTGCTCGCCCCAGGTCAGGGTCTCGATCTTCGTGCCGCACGAGACGACGAACCCGCGGGCCGGCTCCTGGGCCACGGCCCACTTGAACCATTCGGGCGCGGGCGGATGCTCGCCGGCGAACGGCGCCAGCGGCGCGCGCACGTCGGGCGGAAGATCAACGGAGTGGATGGGCCGGTCGTCGTAGGTTTCTTTCGAAGTACCGGTCTCTTCGGTCAGGTCACGGGCCATTCCAAGCGGTCTAACGGCCGTTTGAAAAAGCGCAAGCGCTTATGGCGCCGGCAATTTGGCGCCCTACGGGGCGGCGTTGCGCTGTGGGCTTTCCTTTTTCCCTTCGCACCCTAGGTTGAGATTCTCGCCTGCGGGAAAGCTGTTGGAAGAGCGCGAACTCGACGATCTGGTGGCCGTCCTGCCGCCCCTGCTGCAGGCGCTGGAACGCCTGGCTTTCGTCGCGCGCCATCTCAACCCGCCGGACCTGGAGGCCGTGATCGCGGCCGTGGGCGGCCCCGACGCCGACCTGCGGGCCGAGCTTCCTCGGCTGGAGGCCTGGGCCGCCCCCTTCGATCATGTGCGCGCACCGGTTCTCGCGGCCAGCCATGCGACGCTGGCGGCTTTCGATGGCCTACGCGCGGCGGTGGAGGATCTCGATCCCCTCACCGCGGTCTTCCGCGCCCTGCGGCATCTGCCCAAGGCGCAGGAGGCGCTCTACCCCCTGGCCCACGACCTGGCGCCGGTCAGCCGTTTCTTCCTGGACCCTGCGGTGCGCAAGGACGCCGGTCTGGCGCGCCGGCTGGCGAAAGCCGACCCGCGCCCCGACACCGGCGTGCTGCACTATGACAACGCCCCCGACTCCCGGGGCGGCTTCTCGGCCTACGTCCCCGAATACTACGACCCGCAGACCGCTTGGCCGCTTGTGGTCGCCCTGCACGGCGGCGCCGGCAACGGGCGGGGTTTCCTCTGGAACTGGTTGCGCGACGCCCGCAGCCGCGGCGCCATCGTGGTGGCGCCCACCGCGATCGGCCGCACCTGGGCGATCAGCGGGCCGGACCCCGACACGCCCAATCTCGGGCGCCTGCTGGGCTACGTCCGCGGCCGTTGGAACATCGACCCGAGCCGCATCCTCCTCACCGGAATGAGCGACGGCGGCACCTTCACCTACGTCAGCGGCCTGGAGCCCACCTCGCCCTTCACCCATCTCGCGCCTGTCTCGGCGGCTTTCCACCCGATGCTGGCCGGCGCCGCGGAGCCCGGGCGGATGGCCGGCCTGCCGATCCACATCGCCCATGGCGTTCTGGACTGGATGTTCCCCGTCGACATGGCGCGCGAGGCGGCCAAGCACCTGACGGGCGCGGGGGCCGCAGTGACCTATGTGGAGATCGGCGACCTCAGCCACACCTATCCGCGCGAGATCAACGCGGCGCTCCTCGACTGGCTGGGGGTGAGCTGATGGCGCGGGGCGAGGTCGCGCTTGGCAGCTGCGTTTGCGGCGCAGTCCTGGTGGAGATCGGCGTACCGGCGCGATGGGCCTGGCACGACCACGCCGCCGCCAGCCGTCATGCCCACGGCGCCGCCTACGCCACCTACGTCGGCAGCTGGCGCCGCCGGTTCCGGTTTGTGTCCGGCGAGGCCCAGGTGACCCGCTACGAAGACGAGGCCGCCGGCACGGTCCGCAGCTTCTGCGCCCGCTGCGGGACACCGTTGGCCTACGAACGCACCCGCTCACCGCAGATGGTCAATGTCCCGCGCGCGCTATTCGCCGGCCGGACCGGCCGCGAGCCGCGCTACCACATGAACCTCTCCCAGCAGGCCGATTGGACCTATCTCGGCGAACCGCTCGCGCCCCTGAAGGGTTACCCAGACGTCATGTGGGAGCGCCCGCGCAAGAAGAAGCGGTCGGCGCTCGACCCGATGTTCTAGGCGCCGCCGCAGGAGGATCCGGCCGACGAGCGATTGCCGCGCCCAGGAGGCTACGCTAGGCCCCGGTCTGCATGCTCCACAATCCGCTCTTCTATGCGTTGGCGGTTCCGGCCGTGATCCTCATCGGCCTGGCCAAGGGCGGGTTTTCGGGCGTGGGGGCCGTCGCCATGCCGCTGCTGGCGCTGACCGTGTCGCCGGTGCAGGCGGCCGCCATCCTGCTGCCGATCCTGATCGTGCAGGACGCGGTCGGCGTCTGGGCCTATCGCAAGACCTGGGACCGCCGGACGCTGACCATCATGCTGCCGGGCGCAGCCGTCGGGATCCTGGCGGGCTATCTTCTGGCCGCGAAGGTCTCGTCGACCGCCATCCTGGCGGTGCTGGGGGCCATCTCCATCCTTTTCGCGCTGCAGCGCCTCTGGGCGGCGCGCGGCGGCCGGATCGCGACGCCCAGCAGCATCCCGGCCTCCGCCGACGCAGCGCTGGGCGTGGCTCTGGGCGCCGCGTCGGGCTTCACCAGCCAGATCGCTCACGCGGGCCAGCCGCCGTTCCAGATGTGGGTGCTGCCCAAGGCCCTGCCGCCGGCCCGCCTGGTGGGCACCACGGCGCTCTTTTTCGCGGCGATGAACTGGATCAAGGTCCCCGCCTACTGGGCGTTGGGCCAGTTCACAGCGCAGAACCTGCTGACCGCCGCAGTCCTGCTGCCGGTGGCCATCGCCAGCACCTTCGCCGGCGTCTGGCTGGTCCGCCGCATCGATGCGAGCCGCTTCTACACCCTGATCTACGTGCTGATGATGCTGGTCGGCGCCCAGTTGCTGTGGGAGGCGTGGTCGAAGGCATAGCGCCGCAGACGCAATCTCTTCAATCGTGGAGGCGCCGACGCGCCAAGGAGCGTCAGACCAGCGCCTCGAACTCGTCGACCAGCCGTTCCAGCTGCTTCACACCCGCCGCCCAGAACGCCTTTTCACGGGGGTTCAGACCGAACCCGGCGAGGGCTTCGACGTAGGTCTTCGTACCGCCGGCGGCCAACAGCTTCTCATAGAGCGGTGCGAAGGCCACAGGGTCCTCGCGGCGCTTCTCCATCAGGCCGCGCACCAGGAGATCGCCGAACGCGTAGGCGTAGACGTAGAACGGCGCGTGGACGAAATGGCTGACGTAGGCCCAGTAATGTCGATAGCCCTTGTCCAGGCGCACGGCCGGCCCGAGGCTCTCGCTCATCACCTCCATCCAGAGGTCGCCGATCTCGTCCGAGGAGAGTTCGCCCTGTTGGCGGGCGGCGTGAAAACGGGTCTCGAAGCGGTGGAAGGCGATCTGGCGGATCACCGTGTTGATCCCGTCCTCGATCTTGCCCGCCAGCAGCCCGCGCCGCTCCCGAGGCGTGGCCTCCGCCAGCAGTTTCTCGAACACCAGCCCCTCTCCGAAGATCGAGGCGGTCTCGGCCAGGGTCAGCGGCGTGTCGGCCAGCAGCGTGCCCAGGGGTCTGCAGAGGGTCTGGTGCACGGCGTGGCCAAGCTCGTGCGCAAGCGTCAGCACGTCGCGCCGTTCGCCCATGTAGTTCATGAACACATACGGATGCCGGGTGGCGGTGACCGAGTGCGAATAGGCGCCCGACTGCTTGCCGGCTCGCGGCCGCGCGTCGATCCAGGGCTGTTGGAAGAAGGTCCGCGCGGTGTCGGCGAACTTCGGCGCCAACGCCTGGAAGCTCTCCAGAACCACGCCCCTGGCCTCGTCCCACGGATAGATCCGCGGCTGGGCGGTATCGAGCGGGCAGTTGCGGTCCCAGTGATCCAGGTGGGTGCGGCCCAACACCTTGGCTTTAAGGGCGTAGTAGCGGTGGCTGACCAAGGCGTAGCCATCGACCACGGCGGCCTCCAACGCGTCGACCGCATCCGCATCGACCTCGTTGGCCAGGTGCCGAGCCGCGGCTGGCGTCGGGAACTTGCGCCAGCGATCTTCGACCTGTTTCTCGAAGGCCAGGGTGTTGAGGCTGAGCGCCAGGAGGGGGGCCCGCTCGGCCAGCGCCTTCGCCAGGGCGGCGGCGGCGGCTTTGCGCTGCGCCGCGTCGGGGCTCGACATGCGGTTCAGCAACTCCGAGAGGGTGAGCGTTTCGCCCCCCACCCTGGCGCTGAGCTTGGCCAGCGTCTCATCCGAGAGGCGGGTCCAGTTGGCCGTCGCCGGCGCCTTGTCCAGCAACAGCTTCTCAAGATCGGCCGAGAGCTCGTGCGCACGGCCGGCGCGGACCCGCCGTAGCCAGGGCCGCCAGCGCTGCGCCGGCTTGTTGGCTCTCAGCGCCGCCTCGAGCTCGACGTCGTCGAGCTGGTTGATTTCGAGCGTGAAGAACAGGCTGAGCGAGATGATCCGAGACGAGCGCGCCCGAAGGTCGGCCTCGAACTTCGACCAGGCCGCATCGTCGCGCGCGACCGACGCCGAGAGCGAACCATAGGCCCCCACGCTCCACAGGGCGTTGGTGGCCCGTTCGTAGAGTTCGATGCCGTGGTCGATGATCCCGCCCAGCTCGGCGGGCCGGTCGCGGGTCGCGATCAGGCGGCCTTCCAGCTTGGCCAACTCGGCGTTCAGGCGCTCGGCCTCGGCCATGTCCGCGGCGATCCGCGGGTCTTCACGGCCCGAATAGAGGTCGTCCAGCCGCCATTCCGGCAGTGCGTCGGTCTTGAAGGGAGCGTTCATCACGCGACCTTAGCCGGAACGCCGGCCGCGAGTCCCCTGCTCTCCCCGCCGTCGAGAGAGGGGACAGGAGGCTCACAGCTTCTGGGTCGCCAGCAGGATCGAGGTCTCCGTGGATGCGATGCCCTCGATCTGCCGGATCCGGTCCAGGGCGACGCTGAACGCCTGGAGCGTGTCCACGTCCAGCTCCGCCACGAGGTCCCAGCGACCGTTGGTCGTGTGGACAGCCGCCACCTCGGGAAAGCCTCGCAGCGCCTTGATCACGGCGCCGGATCTCTCGCCTTCGACGACGATGGTCATCACGGCGCGCACGCGGTTCGCATCGACGTCGGGGCGCGTCTTGACCGTGAAACCCTGGATGACACCTCGGGCGGTCAGCCGCTCGATCCGGTTCTGCACGGTGCCGCGCGAGACCTTCAGGGCCTTGGCGAGGCTGGCCGCGGACATCCGCGAGTCGGCCCTGAGCAAGGCGATGAGCCGCCGGTCCGTTTCGTCTATCATTTCGACACTCCGATCTGACGAAACGCTAATCTTGATGGCGTAATGTAGCAGCCTGGGAACTATCCGCTAGCACCGCGGGGCGCGAAACTTAGGGCGACGACCAGCAGGAGTGCGCATGGACCGCCCGACCTTCCTCATGACGGACCCGAGCTGCTTCGACGTGAGCTACCGGATCAATCCGTGGATGGAGCCCAAGGGCTGGACACCGGCTCACGCCGAGGCCGCCTGCGCCGGCTCGGCTGCGTTGCGCGCCGCGCTGATGGCCGCAGGCGCGCATGTGGAGACCATCGAGGCGGTGAAGGGCCTGCCCGACCTGGTGTTCCCGGCCAACGCCGCGGTGGTGCTGGACGGCAAGGTGCTGCTGGCCCGCTTCCGCTATCCCGAGCGCCAGGGCGAGGAGCCGATCCTGCGCTCGGTGTTCCAGCGGCTGAAGACCCGCGGCCTGGTCCACGAGATCGTCGACCTGCCCGAAGACCTGTTCCACGAGGGCGCCGGCGACGCGATCTGGGACGCCGACCGCAAGCTCTTCTGGTGCGGCCATGGTCCCCGCTCCAGCCGCGCGGCCGTCGCGGTGATCCGCAAGGCCTTCGGCCAGGAGACGGTCGCGCTGGAACTGGCCACGGAGCAGTTCTACCACCTCGACACCTGTTTCTGCCCTCTGGCCGGCGGCGTGGTGCTCTACTATCCGCCGGCCTTCACGGCGGAGTCGCTGGCGGCGATCCGCGCCCGCATCCCCGAGCGCCAGCGCATCGAGGCCAGCGCCGAGGAGGCCGCGGCCTTCTGTGTCAACGCCGTCAACATCGGCGCCCGCATCATCATGGCCAAGGCGCCGGAGAGCCTGCGCACAACGCTGCGCGACCGTGGCTACAGCCTGACCGAGGCGGACCTCTCGCCCTTCATCCTGTCGGGCGGCGCCGCGTACTGCATGACGCTCCGCCTCGACCGCACATCGATCCCCGCCGCCCGGTTGCACGCCGCCGAATAGGAGAGCCTCCCGATGAACGACATCGCCCTCAAGCGCTCGCTCGCCGCCCGCTACATCGAGATCGAAGCCCGGTACGGCGCCAAGAACTACAAGCCGCTGGACGTCGTGCTGACCCGTGGCGAGGGGACCTATGTCTGGGACGTGGACGGCAACCGCTACCTCGACTGCCTCTCGGCCTATTCCGCGGTCAATCAGGGCCACTGCCACCCGAGGATCCTGGCGGCCATGGTCGAGCAGGCCGGCCGTCTGACCCTGACCTCGCGGGCCTTCCGCAACGACCAGCTGGCGCCGTTTTACGAAGAGCTTTGCGCGCTGACCAACTCGCACAAGGTGCTGCCGATGAACTCGGGCGCCGAGGCGGTCGAGACCGCGCTGAAGGTGGCGCGCAAGTGGGGCTACGAGGTCAAGGGCGTGCCCGACGGCCAAGCCGAGATCATCGTGGCCGCCGAGAACTTCCACGGCCGCACCGTGGCCATCGTGGGCTTCTCCACCGACCCGCAGTCCCGCGGCGGCTTCGGGCCTTTCGCGCCGGGCTTCAGGACCGTGCCGTTCGGCGACGCCGCCGCGTTGGAGGCCGCCATCGGCCCCAACACCGTGGCCTTCCTGGTCGAGCCGATCCAGGGCGAGGCGGGCGTGATCATCCCGCCGGCCGGCTACCTGAAGCGCGCGCGCGAGTTGTGCACGGCCAACAACGTCATCCTGATCCTCGACGAGATCCAGACCGGCCTTGGCCGCACCGGCAAGCTGCTGGCCGAGGAACATGAGGGGATCGAGGCGGACCTCACCCTGATCGGCAAGGCGCTGTCGGGCGGTTTCTACCCGGTCTCGGCGGTGCTCTCGAACACCGAAGTAATGGACGTCCTGCACCCTGGCGAGCACGGCTCCACGTTCGGCGGCAACCCCCTGGCCTGCGCGGTCGCCCGCGCGGCGCTGAAAGTGCTGGTCGAGGAAGGCATGATCGAGAACGCCGCGCGGGTGGGCGAGCGGCTGCAGGCGGGCCTCATCGCGGTCGCGACGCCATCGGTGAGAGAGGTCCGCGGGCGCGGCCTGATGATCGCCGTCGAGCTCGACGCAGAGGCCGGCGGCGCCCGGCGGGTCTGCGAGGCGCTGCAGGCCCGGGGTCTCCTGGCGAAGGAGACCCACGAGCACACCATCCGCATCGCCCCGCCGCTGATCCTCACCGACGATCAGGCCGACTGGATCGTCGACCAGTTCGCGGCGGTCCTTCGGTAGACGCGCCGGTCAGGCGGGCGGAGGCCCGCCGCGCGCCGGCTGGACCGCTTGCAAAGGCGGCTCACCGGCGGCGGCGCGGCGGGATTCCTCGATCACATAGGCTCGGACGTCCTCAGCATCCTTGGGCGTCAGGAAGCGCGCGAAACTGGCCATGCCGCGCGAAGCGCTGGCGCCGTCG